>NZ_JAGGQS010000089.1:0-9667 GCF_018613175.1 Bacillus sp. ISL-47
GTTTGAAAAGCAACAAAGTTTAGGAAAACAGCCTATATAAAAGACAAAAACTCCATTTACTGATTATAAACGGATTAGTAGAAGATAGGTACAATTTTTTACAAAGTAATCTAGTTGTAAAAGATCTGTTATCTTTATAGGCAGTTAAAAGTACGATCACTTATTCACAAACTCTTCACAGATTTGTGAAGTCTTGTGAGAAATATCACCAAAAAAAGTCTTTATTTGCCATATGATAAAAGCAGATAAACCAAAAGATTAAGAGGAGGAAATGAAGATGAAAAAAGGAGTAAAATACCTGCTTACTTCAGCAATTGGCATAGGTTTATTAGCAGGATGCAATCAGGGGGCAGTCACGGAAAAAGCCGATCAGCCCGAACAAAAGGTCTTGGCAGCAGAAACAACCAAAGTCAATGCAATAGCACCTCATAAAGATTTGAACCAGGAACCGATTCCTTTAAAAGTAGAAAGAGTTGGGCCAAACGAGGTAAACGTTGAAATGACATCACAGATAACAGATATCGAAATTGATAAAGGGAAACTGTATAAAGCTTGGACATTTAACGGGGAAGCTCCTGGTCCAGTAGTAGTAGTAAACGAAGGGGATACGATTAATTTTACATTGAAGAATATGGATCCTGCCATCCCGCACAGCATGGATTTCCACGCCGTACATGCAGCTCCTTCAAAGGATTTCGCGAATGTACAGCCAGATGAAACGGGAACCTTCAGTTATCCGGCTACCAAACCCGGGGTGTTTATGTACCATTGCGGAACATCACCAGTACTCTCTCACATAGCAAATGGAATGCACGGCACCATCATTGTTAAACCGAAAGACGGCTACCCAACAGATAAAGAGATTGATAGGGAATACACAATTATCCAGAATGAATGGTATAAGTATAACGATTTGGACGATTTTACAAATGGGGTTCCAAGCCATGTCGTCTTCTCAACTAAAGCTCTAAAAGAAGGAGACCCTAACACAAATGGAGATACATTCACATTAAAAGACAAGCCACTTCTTGCAAAAGTAGGAGATAAGGTGAGGTTATATATCAATAACGTAGGACCAAACGAAGTAAGCTCATTCCATGTAGTAGGCACAATCTTTGATGATGTCTACATCGATGGCAATCCATTTAATCGTTACAAAGGACTGCAAACGGTCATGCTTCCAGCGAGCGGCGGTGCGGTAGTCGAATTCACTGTAACCCGTGTTGGCAGCTATCCAATCGTTACACACCAGTTTAACCATGCACAAAAAGGAGCCGTCGCAATCTTAAAGGTAACAGAGACCGGAGAAGACGACGGCAAGGCTACAATGAGCCATTAAATATAAATAAAAAACTCAACTTAAAAATAATTATACAAGAAAAAAATAGAAATGTGAATCCCTTTCTGGCCTTCCATTAACCCGATTGAAGGCCAGATGGCGAAATTTCCGGGCAGGTGAATGCTGAATGTATAAAAAAATAGGATTCCTTCTTATCCTTTTTAGTTTGATTCTGGCCGGAAAAGTTTTCGGTGAGGAACTGACAGTATCGAATTCTGAAGAGCTTAGGGATGCCTTGTCCAGCGACAGGGATGTATCTGTTATTAAGATTGAACCCGGCCGCTATAAGGGAAATTTTTCTATAGAGAAGAAGGTTCATATTATTGGCGAAAAGGGCGTAAAGCTTATTGGGCCAGAAAATGGAAATGTACTGACAATAGAAGCTGACGATGTCATAGTTGAAGGGCTTGAAATAGAGGGAAGCGGTTCACAAAATGCGGGAATCTATGTAAAGGGTGACCGTTCTTATCTTCATCATAATGCCCTTAATAATGTTTTTCACGGCATCTATGCCAGGGATTCTTATGGCCACCAGTTTGAAAACAATATTGTCTCGAGCTTCGATGGTGCCAAACGCCATAAGGGTTATGGCATCTACTTAGTTGAAGCGCCAAATACAATAGTGAAGGGAAATTATTTTTATAAAACCCAGGATGGCGTCTACGTTTCTTATTCAGATTTTTGTGAAGTCACAGGGAACCAAATGTCAAAAGCACGGTATGGTGTGCATACGATGGACTCAAGAAATGTTCTGATCGCCCATAACCAGGTGACCGAAAGCATAAACGGCCTAATGATCATGCAAAGCTACGAAATATTCATTATAGAAAACTATTTCTATTTAAATACTAAGATAGATGGAGCAGGCATGTTTATCTATGACACCTTTGACTCCAAAATTTCTTCCAATATCGTAAAGGGAAATTTCAGGGGCATTGTGCTGGAAAATGCCCAAAGAAACAGACTTGAATTTAATACCTTTATGGCAAACGATACCGGGCTGGAAATCGGAATTAATTCTAATGAAAATACAATCTATTTAAATAACTTTTATCGAAATACAAGGCAAATTATTTCTGAAAAAGATAACAGCAATTATTTTAATAAAGATGAATATGGAAACTATTACGATGATCATGGTTCATTAAATATGAATAAAGATACCAAGGTTGACTTTGCATATAAAAGCGGTGACATTTTTTATCAGATAGCTAGCGAGGAGCCTTTACTGCAGGTGTTTTTTCAGAGTCCAGCCGTGGAGCTTTGGAACACGGTGGAACAATACACACCGATCCCATCTGATTCACTGGTCATCGATGATGCTCCCCTGGCAAAACCGTCACCTGTCAAATGGAAGGAAAACACTTCTGTAACACAGTTCTCCTCCAGCAGCCATGACATGGATCAAATCCTTTTCTTTATCATAACCCTTTTTGCAAGCTTATTTATCTTAGTGAAATCCGGGAGGGAGCGTCATGAGGCTTAAACATTTTTTCCTCACAATCGGTTTGGGATTGCTGTTAACGGCCTGTTCTTCTGCAGCGGCAGGGCCAGTGGATATAAAACAAAACCAGGATAGCTGCGAGGTCTGCCATATGGGAATTGAAGAAATGAATTCAGCTGCACAGCTTATTTTGAAAAACGGAAAGCCCATCATATTTGATGATATTGGCTGTATGACAGAATACCTGCAGACAGAAAATCCTGAGTATGAAGCTGCCTTTGTTCATGATTATCAGTCAAAGGAATGGATATCATTTGATGCCAGTTCATTTATCCAGGACCAGAATATTGATAGTCCGATGAGCTATGGAATTGCAGCTTTCAAGTCAAAGGATGATGCAGCAGCTTTTCAGAGAGAGCATGGCGGAGACGCGTATACAAAAGCAGAACTGCTGAATGCTGAGATAAATAATTTAAAAAAACCAGGAATGAAACATAACCATTAGACCCGCACCTCTTTGAGGAGGAATGATCATGAAACCATTATTACTGTATTCCATGACAAAGTATGAACTTCGGCTCTTGATGAGGAGCAGGTGGCTTTTGAATTTTATGATTCTATTTATCTTCTTATCAGGCCTGCTTTATTTTTATGGTCTTCAATCTGTAAAATCTGACCCGGTTGAAGTTACATTCGGCCTGGAAAGTGTCAATACAAACATAGAAACGATGGGCGTCAATCCTGAATACTATGGCCTTCAGGAAATCAAGCAGGAAGAAGAGAAAGCGGGAACCGTCAGCCAATCAGCCTATAATCGATCGATTGCCATGCTGATCAACCTTTCTCTTTGGCTGCTCCCGATTATTTGCATGATTCTTGGTGCCAACTCAATTATTGCCGATAAAGAAAACGGAAGGTTTTCGTTATACAAAACCTATCAAGCATCCGCGGGCTATTACATGGGCAGTAAGTTTTTATCTCTGGTACTTTCCATGTTCATTGTCATGGGCGTCTCCTATGGCATGTTCGGCTTTATCTTTTCTATTGCCGGCAATTCATTCGCAGCGGGAATTTATCAAGTCTTTATGCTGGTAAATATGCTTCTGATCCTTGTTTTCTCTTCAGCATCCCTGCTGGTTGGGGCTGTTTCTAAAACGAGGATGCAAGGGTTATCACTGGCACTATTTTTTTGGAGCACGGTTGTATTTGTTTATGAATTCGTCATTTTTTCTGTTATCGATTGGATTCCGTATTCACTTAAGCAAAGCAGCCTGTTTTTCCTCATCTTACTTAATCCTATTGAGTCAATCCGGGTTTGGTCTATATCCAAACTTAATTCCGAGTATGTGTTTGGTCCGGAATATTTAATGATTGAGCAGTGGGGCACCAATGGAATCTTAACTCTATCTCTACTATTATCGATTATTATCATTATTTTCATCACCATTGTTTCATCCACCCAGCTTTTAAAGAAAAGGGGTGTCTAAAGTGATCCTTGAATTAATGGAACTTTCCAAGTCTTATAAAAGGAAAACGGCCTTAACCCGAGTGGATCTTCAAATAGAAGAAGGGGAATGTGTTGTTTTATGCGGGGGAAACGGTGCGGGGAAAAGCACAATGATCAAGCTCCTGACCGGTGTAGAAAAACCATCTACAGGAGAAGTTGTCTTCCATTCCGGGCAGAAAAAGGCTTTTGCCTATATGCCTGACCAAATGAATTTCCCTCCAGAACTGACTCCAATCGAAATTCTGCAATATTATGGCCAATTTTTTAAAAAAGGCCATGAAGCCATAAAAATGGTATTAGAAAAAGTAGGGTTATGGGAGGAACGGAATCATAGAGTTGGCGGATTTTCCAAAGGAATGTCGCAGCGGCTGAATCTTGCCCAATGCCTGCTTGCTGATACTGATATTTATATACTGGACGAACCAACAAACGGTCTGGACCCATATTGGGTTATCCAGCTGAAACAAATCATCAAGGAATTAAAAAAAAGAAACAAAACGGTCATCGTCAGCAGCCATATCATGCGGGACGCCATCGAAATTGCCGACAAGGTCCTTATCTTATTTAATGGAAAAGTAAAATCATACGGCACTCTTAAAAAGGTGTATAAAGAATACAGCTGCAGCACACTTGAGGAAGTATTTTTAGCAATCACGAAAGCGAGCAGCTAAAGAAACGTGAGGGAGCATAAACGCGAAAAAGCGATTCCTAATGGAGTGAATCGCTTTTCGTTTCGGTAAAATGACTATATTTTCACCTTTTGCAAAAAAAACTTCATAAAAACTCTACGATTAAACCTATTCTTTACTCCACATAAAACGAATAATCTTCAACACCTCTGGCCCACAATTTAGCATTTTTGCCGTTGACATCAGCAATCCAAATGTCGCCCGCTGATTGCGCCAGTTTTTTTCTGATCCACGTTATTTTATTTGCGGACTTAACATAGAGGGGATTATAGTCCCCAATTGATGTTTTCGGGTAGGTGATCCTTGTTTGCTGCGGTCTATTCAAGCTGATTAAACAAAGCGTTGGTTCGGGACGCTTTTGTGGATCATTGGACCATTCGCTTTCGTCTACTCTCGAGGCAATTAACGTTTGATCGTCCACCCAGGTAAAACCCATTTCTGCAAAATTTGGCGGAGTAAGGTTCATGGTTTTATAAGCAGGCAGTTCGGTTACCTTTAACTTTTTATTTTTGAACCCCATTACAATCCTGCCGCCACCGGCAATATAGCCCAATAAATTTTTAGAAGGTGCCCATTTCGGCACATCCAGATGCAGAATCATTTCATCGAGTACCTCGAAATTTTTACCGTCAGCTGAAATGACGCAAACCATATCGCTATCCATTGATAAAGATGCGGTAGGGTTGACGATGAATGAGATCCACTTACCATCTGGAGAAAATTTAAACGTTGTAGCATTTATGGACATGATTTTAGTTTTACCGTTCCCGATTTCTGTGGGTATTGTATAAAGCGTTTCGGCATTCTCAGTCAGATTGATGTTTTCTAAATCCGCAGGTAAGGGAATCTTATAAAGCACAGGGTTTGTCCAGCCAGTCGGTCTGGGAACAGCACCTGAGGAAGCTATAAAGCTTTTCCCGTCTGGATACCAATTAAAATCATCCACCCCTAAAGCCACATTATAAAAATGACTCAAATCAGATACATTAAGCACTCCGCCGCTTGTAAAAGCTACCATGTTTTCTGCAGGTGACCACTTGGCATTTCCTCCATCATGAAAGATCCGCTTATGCTTCTGTGTCTTCAAATTATAAACCCAGATCTCCGTTTGATTATCCAAATTGGGACTAATGGGCTCCTTTGCTTCTTTTTCATATAAAAGCCATTGTCCATCATATGACCATTCCGGCGTGCTATAAAAAACAGCAGGTTCGGAAGTGATTTTCTCCTCTTTATTGCCCATTTTTATCCATAAAAATCCATTTCGTATAAATGCAGATGTGAGTTGTTGTTCTTGTGTCTCGCCCATAACTGCAGGAGGGATAATGAGCAAGAAACAGCAAATAAGTAAAAGCAGCTTTCTCAATATTACTTCCTTCCTTCCAGGTTATTTGACATTGCACACATTATTATTGGCATTGTCCGTGCTTTTATTGAAAAAATTCATGGAAAATGAAACGTTTTAAATCTTAATTTCGTAAAAGTTAGTGTGCATACAAACAAGAAAGGGGATGCAGAGATTGGATCTATGCGACTTACAAGTTAATCTGAATCCTTCGGAAGCAGGGAAGTTCATTATTAATGCCATCGTCAATGGAAGTATATCTGGCACATTAATTGATGAGTATAAAAGGTTTTCTTGTGAACATGAATTGTATGTCATTGTACTTGAAAAATTTTATTATCGAACGAGCAACCGAGCATCCATGACAGTGACAATTGACAATTTTAACGGGATTACAAACGTTCATGCGGTTTCTTCAGGGAGTTCACAGGGAGCATTTTTTCGATTTGATTGGGGTGCTGGAGGAGATTTTATCGAGTGTGTTAAAAAAGCGCTATATAGCCATCGTATAGAATAAAAGCATTTCTTTTCCATGTTACCTTAATCTGCTTTATAATTATGGATACTGCAGGAGTTTTGCAGATAAAAAGTGGGTACTAATAAGAATACAGACGTACTATTAATGGAGGCAACGAACTTTGTTTATCGCTATTCTGTTTTTCATGCTTATGTCATTCTTCCTCTCGGGAAGTGAAACAGCATTAACAGCCGTTAACAAAATGAAATTAAAATCAAAAGCAGAGAACGGTGATAAGAAATCACAAAAGCTATTAAAGCTTGTTTCAAAGCCAGATGAATTAATCACGGCTATTTTGATTGGCAATAATATCGCAAATATTATGCTGCCAACCCTTGTAACCATCATTGCCATTGAATATGGATTCAATGTGGGAGTGGCAACCGGTATCCTTACCGTTGCGCTCATTATCTTTGCAGAAGTTCTTCCTAAATCGATTGCCGCAACATTTGCTGATAAAATTGCGTATCTGGTGTTTCCAGTTATAAAGCTATTATTAGTCATTTTTAAACCATTGACCTGGCTGCTGTCCAAATTTACAAGAGCCATTATTAAATTATTATCTAAAAATGCACCTGAATCTGTCTCTGTATCGAAGGAAGAGCTTATTACAATGGTTGATATTGCGACTAGTGAAGGAACCTTTCATGAGGAAGAAACACAGAGGATAAAAGGGGTTATTGATTTTTACAATCTCGATGTCCGCGATGCTCTTAAAACACCAAGAATGGAAATTGAAGGTATTCCTTTTGATGCGACCATTGAAGAAGCAAAGGACATTGTCATGGATAACCGGTTTACAAGGTATCCGGTTTACAAAGAAAATATGGATAATATCGTAGGTGTTTTCCATTCTAAGCTTCTGCTTGCCTGGTCCACCCAGCGAGAGAAAACATTAAAAGACTTTACTGATTTGGAACCCCTATTTGTATATGAATTCCACAGCATAGATAAAGTTTTCAAAATGATGATGAAAGAAAGAAAGCATCTTGCCATTGTTCTCGATGAATATGGCGGCACTAAAGGAATTATCACACATGAGGATATCCTTGAAGCGATGCTTGGACAAGAATTTGAAGATGAGACGGATGAAGACAGTGAAGTGCTTATCGAAGAATTAACGGATAACCATATTATTGTTCATGCAAAGCTCGCCATCCGCCGGATAAACGAAGTCTTTAAAACCAAAATTCCTGAGGATGAGGACATACTTGCAGGATTCCTTTTAAAAGAGATGGGCCATTTCCCTGAAGAAGGCGAAACCTTTGAATACCATCATCTGCATTTTGAGATAAAATCCATTGATGAAAACAGACTAAAGCTTGTAGAAATTAAAAAAAAGACACCCCAATAATTTTAAGCATTATTCCCCATAAGGGAGTAATGCTTTTTTATTAGCTTTGTAAAAACCTTCAACACCCTGGCAATTGGAGCAGAGAGTGCAAACCGCATTTCATTAGTGGGATATTTATTCAATAACCCATAATCAAGGTCGTGCGGGAATTCGGATGGAAGGGAGACCCCATAGGATAGTGCTTTAGGAGGATAATTGACCGCCTGATGTTGGTTGAATGAATCATAATCAACAGACCATTTTCCAGAGTTTATTATAAAAAAGGTTATTATCGCAAAATATATAAAAGGAATTTTTACTCGAAATAAAAATTTCTGATAAAATAGGTCTTTTTTAGTATATAATAAACCAATAACAAATCATGGGGTGATTGAAGATGGACCAAAAGCCATATCATTATGATGGAAGCGTACAAATGAATTATGAAAAAAGTGAAGAAACAAACACAAATATCCCTTTCGAAATGACAGATGAAATGAGAAAAAGCATCGGGCGCAATCCATACGCTCCCGAAGAACAAGCTTAATGAGAGACCCTTTTTGGGTCTTTTTTTGCGTCAAATTTTGATAGTTTCTCAAAAGAGATGCGGGGAGATGCGTTTTCCTTGTTGGAACGATTTATATATATCCTTTAATAGGAATATTTTTCTACTTTTTGGGTAAAGAAAT
This sequence comes from Bacillus sp. ISL-47, assembly GCF_018613175.1. NCBI lineage: Bacteria > Bacillati > Bacillota > Bacilli > Caryophanales > Bacillaceae > Bacillus > Bacillus sp. ISL-47. The sequence goes on from NZ_JAGGQS010000089.1 coordinate 8,864, forward strand.
AAAGTCTGAGCAAATGAGTTGAATTTCATTTTTATTTCGAATATCATTATCTCGAATTCAGAATAAAAATGGTTCATACTGCAGATGAATACATACTTCATTTCTGATTCAAACTAAAATGTCAATTCAATATGGAAAGGTGATAGAATTATGGCGCAAGTATTGTATATTACAGCACACCCTCATGATGATAAGATGTCATACAGTATGGCAGTAGGAAAAGCTTTCATTGATGCATATAAGGAAGCAAATCCAAATGATGAAGTCGTTCACGTGGACCTTTACAAGGAAAACATTCCGCAAATCGACGTTGACGTGTTCAGTGGTTGGGGGAAGCTTCAAACCGGCAAAGGATTCGAGGAACTTTCCGACGATGAGAAAGCAAAAGTTGGCCGTTTATCGGAGTTAAGTGAGCAATTTATAGCAGCTGATAAGTATGTTTTTGTCACACCGCTTTGGAACTTCTCATTCCCTCCAGTTATGAAAGCTTACCTTGATTCTGTGGCTGTAGCTGGCAAAACATTTAGATACACAGCAGAAGGCCCAATTGGACTGCTTACTGACAAAAAAGCCCTTCACATTCAAGCGCGCGGCGGCATTTATTCTGAAGGCCCTGCAGCTGAAATGGAAATGGGACACCGTTACCTAAATATCATGATGAACTTCTTCGGCGTACCTTCATTCGATGGCATCTTCGTAGAAGGACATAATGCAATGCCAGACAAAGCAGAAGAAATCAAAGCAAATGCCATTGCCCGTGCAAAGGATATGGCTCAAACATTTTAATCGAGTAGGAGGGGGTGA
>NZ_JAGGQS010000090.1:0-56442 GCF_018613175.1 Bacillus sp. ISL-47
ACGGATATTATTTTCTATCCTACAGGCAATAATTCCTGCGAAATTATATTGTTTTTTTATTAAAGCCTTTTCAGCATTTTTTTTATTATAAAGTTATCTTAATCTTTAAACTTGAAACTTGAAGAAATAAAAAATTTTAATAATAAAAATTAATATAAGTATATGTAGTTGTATATGACATTAATGAAATATTGATATATTTATAAGATATCATTAATATTATTTCATTGTCCATTCTCTTTGGTGATGTATCGATTTTAATTTTGCTGCCATTTCAGGCAGCTTTTCTTATTTCAAAGAGGCTTTTGTTTAATAAAAATAAAAGGGGATAACCCCGAATTCTCATGGTTGACTCCAGACTTTGGTAAATAAACTCTTTGAAGCTAAAAAACTGGTCATCAATAATTTAAGGCTCTACTATAGACACTGGATATTTAAATGTAAATTATGAGGGTTTCTTTGAAAGACAATTTTTTAATATAGAATTTTTTTACTAGGAAGTAGAGTATGTTTACGCTGATTATCTTGTGGAAAGTCATTATTAATGGAAACAGAAAGGGAACCCCAGACAATGAAGTTTAATAAAAGGGATATTACAAAGGTGATTAAAAGTGCAGCTGAGAAATCTTCCAGGGGTGAGAGCAGAGAATCAAGCTCACATAGTCAGTTACAGATTGATGCTATCAACAGCTGCCTCTCCAATATTGAAGAAGAATTAGAAGCTAGTATACATTTACCCGCATGAATAATAAAGCCTGTCTAGTTTATAAATGGCAATGTCCTACACTGCATTTAACTAATTGTATTTCACATAACTAACGGTTTTACTTTAGAACCAGCTAACTGTGAGTTTTTCCCTTTTTGAAAATCCGGATTTTAGGGGATAATAAGGTCTTTTCTCCCGCTACATCCCCGCAATTATTAGTTCCACCAATGATATTTCACTGTACTCTATTCCAAAGTGTAATTATTTCTTGTATATTTGTTCTGAACCATATTGAAAATTAATTCCTTTATCTCGGAACTTTTTTTCCCGCTCGTGTCAAGATAGGTTCTAAGAGAGTATTAAGTGGGGGAGGGGATCATATGTTAAAGTTTAATGGTAAAATACATCCTCATTGCGGTCCATGCGGTGAGCCTCTGTGGAAAAGTGATAGGGTTCACACAGATACAATGTTTGAGCAGATTCAGCACGTGGATTGTTTCACTTTCCAACCAAAATATATAAAGGATACAGGAACCTTTGGAGAGATAGTAAGTAGGCATCCGATATATATATAAACATTCCTTGTACTTGAACGAAGCCAAACTTTTCACTGAGTTTGGTTTTTTAATAAGAAAAATTTTTTCTCTTCACCCCGGACTTTTTCATTCTATGCTGCCTCTTTTTTGACAGGAAATCAAAAATTTCACCTTCTCAATAAGCTATATGATTTCCCAAAAATAAAAAAGATCCGACCATTCAGTTATGGTCAGACGAGAAATATATTATTTTAGGGGGTCAAATGAAAAATCATTAGACAAGTTTATTATAAGTTAAATTTGTTAAATAAGTATTTCTTATATAATACAAAAATATATCAATTGCGACTTCTATAGAGTGGAAATGGTTAAATATCTTATTTATTGAAACTACTTTTCTTTTTTTGTGATTCGTCTTTGTCTTTGTGTGACACATCATCTGATACCAACTCACGTGTTGATTTTTTAAACTCTCTTAAAGTAGATCCAAATGCACGACCAATTTCAGGTAGCTTGGATGGGCCAAAAATAATTAATGCAATGACAAGAACAAGAATTAACCCAGGTATTCCTATATTCTGTAGCATTTACATAGCCTCCATTGTTAGATAGCCCTTTTTCGTTGTGGTATAAAATATTTATAGTCTGCCTGTTTACAACAAACTTGGCATTTTATCTCTCCAAGAAATCATCTGAGATAGATTGAATATGTGGAAGAAAAATCGTTTTTAAGACTTTATGAACATGTTGTTTACAAACTAAAACCACTTTATATGCACCTTCCATAGAAAGAAAAAATAGCCGAAGGTATAATGATAACTTCTTAATTACACCTGCGCTTTTTAATAGATTACTAGTTAAACATGCTGTAATAAGAAATCTATCCCTTTGTCCCTTGTCCCAACAAGAAAACATCTTGGGACAAGAAACCTGTCCCCCTAGTCCAGGATTATCTGAAATCTCCATCTTACACTGCTACTAAGCAGGAACGTCCGAACTTATAGTCTTGATATGGATTCCTTTTGTCTGGGTGCTGTACGTCTAAGAATAAAGTACGTTCATCTGGTGTTAACCAAGGTCCAGTAACTTGGTACTCTCTTGGATCCAATGCAAACTGGAATTGGTTTACCATAATGGGCCGAGTCTATTGGAATCATGAACAAACGAGAGTTATTAAATACGGCATAAACGTGAGATTCAGTCGCTTCAAAATTTCCCACAATGCAAAAATTCCCTTTAATATCAAAGTGTAGGTTACCTGGATATGTGTTCCACTTTGATGTACACCTTCAATAAATACCTGGAATGTAAAAAAAGATGTAAACCATACAAAGTGTTAGCTTACATCTTTTTTATGGTATCCTGAAAAACAATTTAAATCATTTTTACTCCGTGGCGCTCAAAAGCTGCTGCTTCTAGAACGGACATACCTTGCGCCTCGGCAGTCTTAGCCACTTTTTCCGAAACTTGCGGTGCAAGATTCGCAGGAGCAGCAAAGGACATTTCCCTTGCGCGCGCAGAGTTTCTGCGTTGGAACGGGCCCCAAATGGCAAATGTTTTGCCTGGGCTTTGAATATTGACAAAAAGTGTGTTTCCATCTGGTGAGAAGGTTGGGCCTGCCAATTCAGAACCACTTAAACGGTTGGCTGCAAAAGGATAGACCTTGCCTTCTGGGGTAATTCCCATAATGCGGTCTTGGCCAGAACCATCTTCTGCAAACCAAAGGTCGCCCCAAGGAGTACAGCAGATATTATCCGGATATTCCATTTCTCTTGCATCATTTCCCTCATAGAAAAGCTCCAATGTATTAGTGTGAGGAACATAACGATAAACGCGTCCAAGTTTTTTGTCACCGGCAGAGGTGTCATCAAACCAGAAAACTCCCTCTTGGAAGAACGCTCCCTCAAGTCTAGAGAACTTAATGCAATTTTGTTCAGCAGCTTCCTCCCGGCAAAAATGAGGATTTACTTCCTTCCAAACAATTTTAAATGTTTGGCCTGTTTTAAATGTGCTTGCTGAAGGGTCTGCTACCGCTTCAATCGCAGCCGCATACAGCTTACCGCCTTTTTGTAACGCACCCGGCTTTTGGCTCAAGTCATTTGGGATAAAACGGTAAAAGTAGCTTGGGCTTGAATCTTCGGTTAAGTATACATATCCTGTCGCTGGGTCAATTGCACAGGCTTCGTGTGCAAAACGGCCCATTTCCTTTATTGGAGTTTTGGACATATCGTTCTCTGGCTGTGTCGGATCCACTTCGAATACATATCCGTGTCCCTCGGAACGGTTTTCTTCACAAGTTAGCCAAGTGCCCCAAGGTGTCGCTCCACCGGCACAATTTCGGATTGTACCTGAAGAGGTAACATATTCTTTGATCACTTCACGATTTGCACCTACAACTAGAGCCGTTGTACCACCTTGAGCATTCGCATCATAAGGATTGCTTCCAAATGCTGGACCTGCAGATAATTCATGATTACGAACAAGAATGGTCGTATTGTTCGGTCCTTCAAAAGCTGCCATTCCATCAAAAGCACCAGGGATTTTGGTTCCGTCTGTCATCATGCCGCCTTCTCTAGAAATAACTTTATAATGAAAACCCTTTGGAAGATCAAGAATACCATTTGGATCCGGAACCAAATCATCATACCCGCCAAATCCGCTGGTTGGATTATCAGTAACATCCGCAAATGCTTTTGAACCGAGTGTTAATACTCCAGTCGATCCAAGAGTAAGGGCAAGTGTACTCATTCCTCCCGCTTTTAAGAAATCTCGTCTGTTCAATCCATTTTTATATTTTTGATTAGTCATTGTCCTTATCTCCCCATCTATCTATTTTAAATCTAGTAATAGATTAAAGGGAAAATATTAAGGGGAAATCTGAGTTTTGTAAAAATCAGTTAAAAAATGTAAAGAAATCTTAGGCCACTTGGTTCCACCTTCTATTGGACTTGGGTTGCTTCGTTTCCTCTGAACCCGTTTGTGACTGCAATTAATTCAAATTTTTACTTTATAGAAGAGTGTAACTGCCGTAGAAACATGATTGAGGTTGTTGGGACGTAGATCTCGTATAACAAACCGAAGCTGTGATACTACATGGAGGATTAGGAGTTACTGGAAAATCAATAAAATTAGGAGGAGATTTAGAATGAATCTAGTAGGTCTGGATTCATTCTAAAGGAGAAAGTCAGGTGCAAGCATTTCTTGGTAAAGGTAAACCGTATGGAAAGAGCTTTAAAGTAGAACATACCCTTATGAGCTTAGTTCACTTGTAGCGTTTCTTGAGGAGGCGAAACGAGAGTCTGGAAAAAACCTTCAGTTGTATTAGAAGCTACTGTGCATTATCAAACTCCAGTCGTTCAATACTTAGAACAACCGGTTTCTACTTTGGAATCTACAAAATACGGCAAAGATTTTACTTAATTGCAATTTTCACTGACACTTATTACAGTAGAAAGCGTCCTGTTATACAGCAACGCCTTTTTCGATATTTAGGTTAGATGTTATATTTCACTTTCATGGTTCTTAAATATTTTTCCATTATGGTAGTAAAGTTCTGAGCCTAAATTGACATTTCTCTCTTCATTTAATTGACGAATAAGTTCTTCACTTTTTGTTTTATTCATTTCTTTATACCAAGTTCCTAGCGGATATAGCACAACGATCGGACCATGCTTGCATTGGCCGTTACATAATGTTTTTGTTGTGTGAATCTCCTTTTGCAGCGCTAAGTTTTTTAATTCACCCCTAATGGTCTCTGTTACTTCTTCTGCCCCATTTTTCGTGCATGCTTTCCCGGTGCAAATTAATAGATGTTTGCTTATTCCATCTAAGTTCATAAGAATTCCCCTTTGTTCTTCCTTTTTATTTGACCTCTATTACAAATGGATAGCTGCCTACTTTATCATCAAATTTATATTCTCCCCATATTTTGTTGATTCTAGGTTATAAAACTTTGTTTCAAATAGTGTCTTTTCTTCTGAATAGGGTCCACATGAACAAATTTCTCACCCTTATATCATCCCAAAATAACAACATGGCATAAAGCCCCAGATATGGATCTAGAATATTCCCCTTAGTATCAACGTTTAATGTTTGTTTGTTCCTAGTTCTGTCGTTGTTAATTCAACTGTCTTTTCGTTGTCTTAATTAAGTTTATATCAGTTTTAGTGGATAATCCTCATGTTCTTCATGCTCTTTACCCATCTGCAGATCATTGTTACTATACCTTAGTATTGTATAATTGACTGAAAAAGAAATCGTGCCTATTTGTACGTTCTTTACTTGAGTTTATTGCACATCATAACCTTGATCGTCAATTGGTTCTTTGATCTTATCAAGGGTAACTTCATTTGGGTTAAATTCAACACTTCCAGTTCCTGAATCCAAGTTTACTTTCATATTGGAAACTCCGGTTAATTCCCCTACACTGCCCTCAATTGAATTAATACAAAACCCACATGACATCCCTTTTACGTTTAAAGTCATTTTTTCCTTATCGTAATCTTCTTTAATTTTTTAATTAGTTTTTGAATTGTCACCATTACTTCATCTAAAATCTCCGTATGCCCTTGAATTTTTCTAGACCACAAGCCTTCATATGCCCTTCAAGTAAAATACTAGCAACACTTTTTAAAGCAGATTGAGTAGCAGATATTTGAGTAATGACATCATCACCATACCTATCTTTTTCAATTAATCCTTTTATTCCTGGAATTTGGCATTCAATTCGATTTCATCTTGTTGTTAAGATATTCTTCACTATATCTGAGTGGTGGCTTCTTCTTTACCGTCTGATGAGCAGCATTGATCGATTTCAACCATTTCATCAAGACTTCCTGAATTCATCGACATTGCCTCACCTCCTTAACCACATAATACTATACCCCTCTATCGTATGTTAATTATTTTTAAATATTTTTTAAATATTTTTAAAATAGGTGTTTGACATAGAATTTTATTCACTTAAAAATTAAGTTGGTCTGCTAAATAATCAATACATTTACATATAAAAAAGGACTTCTATGAAAACAAAAGTCCTTAAATGGTATCCTAAAAAGAATTATTCGTTAAGTCTCATTTCCCCTGGCACTACAATTTTAAATGGTAATTCCAGTATTTCATCACTTTTCAAAGTTGCCTTCACATTCATGGACATAGTCCCAGCAGCATGCAGTAAATTCCCAGTTAGCTTAAATTCTCCCCCACCTACGTAAAAAGCACTATAAGTCACGTTATAATCTGGAGGCATGCTCAAAGTCACTTCTACTTGTTTAATATCCTCTTTATCAAACTGTAAAGAAAGTTCATTTAATCCTGGGTAGAAAGGAGCGATATCTACATTTAATCCAAGATACTTCTTTTCTATTGAGGATGGATAAACCCCCTGTTCCGCTGCACTGGGTGTAGAAACAACCAAAAAGGATGCAAACAACAAAATCAGCACAGCATAAATTATTTCCACTTTCGCCCGCGTGATTACAACATTAACGGTTTTTGTTGTTATGTGTTTAACTGAATTCCACTGAAAAACTCCAATAAGTAACACAATAAACGTTAATACAATTTTTAATAAAATCGATTTTCCCCATTCACTTTTCCAGAAACTCTCGACCGTGAAAGAGGGGACGTATTGAGTAACCATTATAAAACCAGTGGCAATAATGGCAATCAGACTAATCAATGCCCATTTTGAAAACACCGGAAGAACATCTTTAAGCCATTCTTTTATTCTTTCTTTTTTAGGAAGAACAATGAGCGTAAACAACCCACCGCTCCAAATTGAAGCAGCTATTAAATGAATGGCGTTAACTGCCATTGTTATATAGCCACCATACCTGGGATATGGTGCGTGACCGATAACAAATACTGACAATATGAGTGCTGCAAAATAAACAAGAAGTTTTATTTTATGAAAGTAAAACCCTATAATAAGCAAAATGATCTGCAATATGGGTATCCACATAAATTTGATTGAAAGAAGTTGCTCGAAAGAGAGTGAGTGTAATTCTTGCATCTGAACGGTGAATATGAAAGTCCAACCTACAAGGACGAATGTGAGAAGAAGGAGTGCTACTTTATTCCATCTACTAGTACTTGTTTTTTTCAATACGACGGTATGAAAAAAAGTTCCCCCGAACAGCGTTGTAATCCCGATAAAAAATAACCAATACCCCACTTGCTTTAAGCCTAAATTATGATATCCAAAGGAGATGGTCGGTCCTCCCATATTCTTCTGGGTAATCGGAGTAAAATGATTTACTGCAAAATAAAAGACATCCAATCGGTCAGGCTGTGCTTGGCCTTTTGAATCCACTTGACGGGCATGCCACGTCACCTGGTAAGTTCCAGATGACAGTTCCTCTTCCAGTTCCACAATGATATGAGATGGATTATTTGGGTCAGCGTAGGGTTTTTTTAACCGAACAGACTGTTGAAGATCATCAAATAGTCCAATCGCCGTGATATCAGCAGGCTGGTTAAACCATAAATCAATCCTTTGAGGAAAAGTATCCAAAATTTCTCCATCAGCTGGTGAGAAATCAATAATTTCTAAGGCTTTCTCCGACGGGACTGTCTCTTGATGGCTGACAGTAAATCGTACCTCTTCATTTATAACAAACCCATCCAAAGCAATGACTTTGATTTTTGCCAAATAGTTACCATTGGGCAACCGATCTTTAAATGTTGTCAGGATATGGGTTTTGTCCTCCGGGTCAACTGAAACTGCCCCCATCTCCTGAATCTTCCCGGTTGCATTTAAAATTTGGATGGAATCTGAATAGGTTACAACCGGATCTTGAAACCAAACCTCAAAGGCTGCGGGGCTTTGTATTATCTTCTCCCCTTCTTTAGGATACGTTCTTTCCAATTTAGAATGGGCAAATGTTTGATTACCCTGAATCATAAATTGCAGAGCAACCACAACAAACAAAATGAAAATCTTATAACGATGCAGCAATCGTAAAGCCTCCCAGATATAAACTTTTTAAGATGATGAATAGTTCAGACTATCAAGACAAAATTCTAATCCAACATTAAAAATTTGTCCAACCCGCTAGCGAATTCATTATTTCTTCAAAATGATGTAAGCGTGTGGGTAACTTATGGATTCAATAATGAGACATAATAATTAAAGGGACCACGTAGGGCTGTTTTTGTTTTGTTGTTGTAAACTTTTAATATGATCAATTTAGATTTATAACATGAAGTTTAAAGAAAATTTATTTGTTACTAACGTGAAGTGAAAATTAAAGCTTCTGGATCCTCTTCCACTCGCTTATCTGTTTTCTAATTTCTATTTTGCACTTTAAGCAGCTGAATAATTTTGTTCTTATTCACCTCAAAACCAATAAAAATTTTAGGACGTTTAATAAAACTAGGAAGTGTTGTATCTCTGATAACAAAAGCAGACACAATTCGTGAACCCGTTCTTTTTTTCATTTCTTCCTCTTTATCAGGGTCCCGGGTTAAATCATATTCAATGTATTTAATACCGTGCTGCGAAAGAAACTCCTTCGCTTCTTTACAATCCAGTCAAGTTGGTCTTGAATATAATTCTATTTGAACTCTTTGCATGTTTATCTCTCCTTTGAATATTCGACTTATCTATAGATATTTTATCCTTGAAGATTCATTTTAAATTAATATGCCGGATTGAAGTATATGGAATTTAGCTCTGCTTCCATAAGTTTATCACCTGGTCCAGATTCTCCAATTAACTGTATGAAGAAAATATCCTGTTCGATTTCTTTGTTTTATCTTTTAGAATTAAATTTAAGAAAACTTTTGCATTTTTATGAAAATGAACTTAACATATCGGTGTGAGAACAACAAAATCAACTTGTGGAACTGGGAAGGGAATAACGAAAGATTGTACCCACAACCCAGATATCAGAATATTTAAGAAGAGAGTTTCAACAAAAAAGAGAAGAAAAGAAGCTTAATAGGGACGCAACAGAACACCAACTATATAAAAACGCTGTTAAAAATTGTTATTTAGGTGAATGAAGCCTTTTCCTAACGAATATCCATGTTACAAAGGGAGGGGATTAAATGCCTAAAATAGCTGATAGAGTATATGATTGTTTAAAAACCTTAAAGGATAAGGAAGTATTCCTTGAATTGAAGACAGAAAGCTCCAGGTTATACTGCAATTCCAAAAAGCTGAAGCTAAATAAATCAGGGAATTCCATAATCCTTATTTGCTATAAAGATGTCAGCTTAGAAATTAACTTGGATGTGGTAAAACATTATGCCTTTATGTTTAATAAAGAAGACAATTGCGAAAGAACCTCTATTGAATTTGAAAATAGTGGATCATTAGACATCTTTTTAAATATTGAGGATTACTTTAAGTACAACGAACAATCCAATGATCCTTTATTTGCCGAGTTAAGTGAAGAAGACGACTGTATAGTGTTTGGGGAAAAGTAAAAGCTTGATTGATGAGAATAAATGTTCTGTAATTAAATTGTTCAGATATATTTTATATTTATCTTTTTTTAATTGCGAAATGTAGCAAAAACTAACAACACCTAAATGCAGAATCACCAAAGAAATGCAGTAATTGGACAATAATAACGAATAAATAAAAAAAAATCATAGTTGTCCCCTCCAAGTCTAGGAGAGGACTATGCTATTTTTCAGCTAAACATAACACCTAAAATTTACTCAAATAAAAGCCTTTCTTTTTTGTGTTCCTAACTCAGGGCTAGAGCTGCCATCTTATTCTTTTATTAAAATTGTTCATCTTCTGGTCTCTTTTTGTTAATAACATCCAAAAAATAATCCACTTGACTATGTCATGGGGATTTAATAACAACTAATTTACTCAGTAATATTTGGTAAAATCAATTTTATCATTCTGTTGAATTCGTTTAGATGTGTACGGCAGTTAAAGCAGACGAAATTTCATTCGATGCCTGTTTAATTGCTTCCTGTGCAAGTGGATGATCGAAGCTTGCTTTTTCAATTGCTTTTATTAGCAATTCTTGAGTGACATTAGTTTTTGCTTGATTTAGTTCATTTACATTAATTTGAGGCTATAAACTAAAACATTAATATTGTTTTTGTATACTCAAAAAAATCAACTAAATGATCATCAAGTATTTTTTTTAATATCTCTAAATTCATTTCTTGGTAGTCATGAACTGCAATATTTCGGAACCCAACCATCGCTTTCATTTTTTGAGATAGAGATGGTTGTAAAATCCCCTCTTTCTCTAATATCGAAAATGCATCCCGGCTATTCTGCGGAAGCCCTAGCTTCTTAGTAGCAATAATATGCATGGCTAAATCAATGCTCGCTTCACAAGCCCGCTGAAGATTTAATATTATTGAATCTTGTTTGGTGTAATTCTCTAGGTTTTTCGAGTTATTATCATATTCTTCATGTATTCTTTTAATACAACGTTCGATAATACTTATTTTGTTTAGAATCACATCACTTTTCATATATAGTCCCGCTTTCATCTATCATTTTTATTATCTCTGAACGTTCTTCATTTAGCTTTGCATACATCTTTAATGCTCTTAACTCAAATTCCTCCTTTTTTCGTTTATCCGTACAATAGATGGTTTTACCTGTCTGGACAATTTGAGCTTGAAAAACCGTACTGGCTTTACTTAAATCAATCAAATCTATTTCTCGGTTTAATTTGGCTGCAAGTTCTTGAGCGGCCATAAACAATTCATATTTATTTAAGTTTCTTTCATTGCTTAAAAAAGCAATATCTATATCGCTCTCTCTATGGATGTTTCCATTGACGGTTGAACCAAATAAAACAATTAAAAAAGGTGAAACTTTTTCAATTAAAAGTTCGGTTATTATTAATTCCGCATTAGTATTCAACGTCTAAAAACCTCCATGCTTTTCTTTAATTATATAACAAATATCTAGGATACAAACAGTTCCTCTAAAGGTTATCACAATATTCAACAGGAATTTGTCAATCAAAAATCAAAACCACTCTTATACTTTGCGTTTTTTTGGAATACTAATATATGAAGAAATATATAGGCATTGGTTTTCACCACATCCGGCCAAAATGAATAATAGCATACACCTAATTGTATTACATCTAATGCAATAGTTGTTTTTGACGATGTTCTAACTTATATAGTGCAGATACTCTTCAACTACTCTTGATTGCTTTACTTGATAACATTTTATGTTTATAATTTAAGTATATAGTTCATATAATAAAAAAGGAGATCCCGGCTGTCACCAGGATCTCAATGTACAGCAAGCTGCTTGAAGTGCAGCGGCCAGTTCCGAATAGAAGTAATCCTTCTCACATTGTGGCGATGCAGGGTAGGTTACTTCTTTTTATTTGAAGAAATACCTATAGCGATCACGGCAACGATAAGTGTAGCAAAGCTCACCATCAAGTTCATTGCTTCATACGTAACCATCAGCGGCACCCCCTTTCCTAATGGATTGGAGGCGGCCGCTGCCCACCCTGCTTATTTGCTGTACATAATGAGTATATCATATAGGATAATCAAGTCCTATATTAAGAAAGCACCCTTTTGTTTTTTTAATAAGGATATTTAACGAGTAATTAGGCATCGTCAAATGCTAAACAAACCTTCGAAAGGAGTAACTACTCCTTTTTAGTTGGCAGTTGTCAGCCACCTTCAATACAGGTAGCAGTGGTACTTTCAACTGCAGCATTTAAATCAATAAGAAGTGATGTAAGAGTATCCTTTCCCAAAGTAGTTTCCAATGTCTTTTCAGTGAGAGGTATATTAAATTTTAAAAAAATAGGTGCTGTATCTTTCCAAACTTCAACTATGGATTTTGGAGACATATTAGATTGTATGACCATATTTTGACCTCCTTATTATTTCTGGTCAATCATTAAAGTTTCCATTATAGGACACTCATACAAGGACAACTTTCTTTTAGATTAAGCAGCATATGCCCAATCCTTTTTTAAATCACTAACTTTCAATTATTTTATTAACACAAAATTGTACATTTTTATACATCGTTTATTGTATTTGTCTACGACTCCAAGTAATTTGGAGATTTTAACTAAAGTAAATCCTAAATTTTGTATCCATTAGATGAACTTTATACGACTGACACTCTCTTCTGCTCACCTCCTAAATTGATACTTTGTTGATACCACACTTTGTAGTAAGTTCACTATTCCGATAGCTCAACTAATTCACCTCGCGTTAAAAATAAACCCTGTACCATAGGACAGGGTCAAAGTATATGTAATATATGTCGGCTCTGCCAGAATTCTATGATGGAGTGCTTCAGCTACTGCTACAACTACAAACGGTTATGCTGCTTTTGCTGCTTTTTCCACCCATATGGGGTCATACCCCGCGGCTTGTACACCGACAATATCACGATAATCAGCAACAGCAGCAAGCCGACAGCGGGATGAAACAATTCATTCGGTAGCCTGCTTAGACCTGCAGGATCCACTTCTTCTGCCAAGCGTGCCAAAGAACTCACTAACGGCATATGCAGCAGCAAGACGATAGTAGAAAAGACCGTTAGCAAGAGTTTGAATATAACCCAATAGTGCCGGAAAAAGCCCCATGGGGTGCCCAGTGACATGATAATACCGGTGAGTAGCGAAGTAAGTGCCAACGGGACGATGACGTACCAGCCGATTAATTCCATCGCGATCCAGGCGGCACGTACCGTCTGGATATCCTGGCTGGTTTGGGCAGCAATGGCGAGAGCTATGTACGCAATAACTGTTCCAAGCCAGCCAATGGAGCAAGTGACATGCGCGGTGAGCGCGAACTTGCGGAGTCCAGGCTTCATAGTCATGGGTGTTGTGCCCTCATTTGTTCTGCGGGCGGTGTCTGGCCAAAATGCCGCATAGGTCCGTGCTTGCCTCCGATGCCTGTGATGTTTATGATAACAAAAAGCAGGAGCAGGGCTATGGCAATGATTAAAGATACCTTTACCCAGCGTGGCATGCCAGGCTGCGGCTCCTTAGCTTGCTTCCCACCATTGTCGTTATTGGAGTTTGATAATTTACTCATTGGGGTTTCCTCCTATTTGATTTATTGATCAAAAAACTTATTGTAAAATCCTGCAATGCTCTATAGCGATCCTGGCAGACTTATTGTAAAAGAGAAAACTAAAACTCCGATAAAATGAAAATAAAAAAGTTATAAAAAAATATAAAGAATTATGAAGTGGTGTTTAAACCAAAAAAACCTTCAGTTTCAACTGAATGTCCTTCAGATCACATTCCTATACTGAAAGCGGGAGTGTAAACCGGATTCCCAATCCCCCATGATCTGAATGAAAAGCATTAATTTGGCCGCCATGATATTCAATTATTAATTTACAGCTGGCTAGACCTAGTCCTGAGCCGCCATTATTCATTTGTCTAGATTTATCCACCGTAAAAAATTTATGAAACAGTGAAGACAGGTCCTGATTGGGTACTCCAACGCCATTATCCTCTAATTGAAAGTATGCATAACCTTCCTGTGCATAACCGGTCAAATAGACATGAAGGTCATTATTGTTGCCGTATCTTACCGCATTACTGAAAAGATTACCAAATACACGCCGTATCATGTGTTCATTAATACTAATGAGCTGGTTCGGGTTAAAAGTATGTTTCCATGTAAGCTTGAAATCGAATCCAGATAATTCAGTCTCATATTCAGATGCTATAGTGTCAAACAATTTATGAATTGCTATTGGTTTCATATCAATGGTTTCAAACATTGCCTCATTCTTGGTATACATGGAGAAAGCATCAATCAGCCCCACCATGTGTTTTGTTTTTTTCATAATAAGCTCATAATAATCCTGTGTTTCCATCTTAGTTAGATCTTTCTGTATGGAGAGAAGCTCCACAAAACCTGTTATAGTAGTTAATGGAGTCTTCAAATCATGAGCGATAGCTGCAATCATATCAACCTGTTCCCTGTGAGCCTGATATAGTCTTTCTTCCATCTCATTGAAATGATTATACAAGTCTCCGATTTCATCCTTCCTTCTTGAATGCAAGGGGGTTCGGAAGTTTCCGATATTTACTTTTTTTAGTCTTAAATTGAGTGTTTGGATCGGTTTAGTAATATTGAAGTGAAAAAATACGGTTAAAACAACAAACATCAAGCCCATTAAAATACTTAGAAAAAAAAGCATTTGAAAATGAAGCGGACTAAATATATTTCCTTGCCACATATGCCCTTCATCTGCAACTAACGTTTTTATATATAAAATTAAAAAGATGCCGATCAACACAAATGTAAGCATAAACATTAGCAGAAACAGTAAAGGAAGCTTTATTTTCAGCCTCATCTTCATTCCATCCTTTCAACATATTTGTATCCGACACCCCAGATGGTTTTTATAAAACTATATTCCTTGCCGAGTTTATTTCGGATATTTTTTATATGCACTGTAACGGTATTCAAATCTCCAAACTCATCTCCCCAGACATTTTCATAAATTTGTTCCCGGGTTAAGACGTTATTAGGATACTTCATGAGAAAGGATAAAATCTGAAATTCCTTGGCCGATAACTCCAACTTTTGATTATTTAAAAAAGCGTCAAACGTCTTTTCATTCAGTACAAGCGGTGAACTTGCGACCTGAATATTCATTTCTCTTTCCTGACTGAGACGGTTCCATTCTTTATACAAGCGGTCCACCTTTCTGAAATGAGCTTTTATCCGCGAGGTCAACTCTTGAATACTGAATGGCTTGGTCATATAATCATCAGCGCCTATTTCCAATCCAATAATCTTATCCATGTCCCTGTCACGAGCACTTAGCAACAGAATGGGGATGCTGTACTCACTTCTAATATTCCTGCAAACTTCCAAACCGTCCATTTCCGGCATCATGATATCTAGCACGACAAAATCAACTTTGTTTTCTTTCAAAATTGATAAAGTTTCCCTTCCCGAATAGGCCGGTATCACTTTCATTTGTTCAAATTTCAAGCTTTCAGCGATTAGCTTTACGATATCCCGATCATCATCTGCGACCAAAATCGTTTTTTCCATTTCTTCACCAGCTTTATTCCTTTTTCATTTTTTCTTTCATGGTAACAAAAAAATCTCACTTATGTCGCACTTTTCTTAAATGGAACCTTATTGATACCTATCGATCACTAAAATATTATATTGTTCTGTTTGGAGCCTGAGGGATAATTACCTTAAGTAATTTAATACACCAAGATATAAGAATGGCCACCAACCTGTATCAGGAGAAATACGATGGGAATCTAAAGAAATATTTTCCTACCAGGATGTTAATAGAGTAGCATAACTTATCCAATTCCATTTCAAAGGATATTTTCCACCATTTGAATCAGTATTGAGTAACTCTCTGTTTTATAACCTGAGATCTTTCTATCTAGGATAGGTTGGATGTTTCAGCTTATTAATCATGGAGATTCTTTTTCAAATTTCAGCTGTTACAATCCAACTTTTCCGTTTGACACTACTTGTTTCCATTTATATCCTCTATCTTTTGTTAGGAAAATATCATTTTTCTGAGAAATTAACACTATTTCATTTCTATTCAATGGGTTAGAAGTTATTTCAATAATTACATCGTTACTATTAATCTCCGGTAACCGGATTTTTTTTTGCAATCTAGTGGATAAATCTAACTCATACAATCGAGCATCACCATCTGCTATTGAGGAAAAAAGGAGGGCCTCTTCTTCGAAATATAGGGAGGTTATCATATCTGTTTTACTTATTTTCTGAAAGTTGTCACCAAAGTCTGTCGAATAAAAAAGTCCCTCCTCTGTGGAAATTCCAACCAATGCTGCCTCCTTTGGATGGGTGGCGATTTTGGAAATTGATTTAGAAGTTAGGCCGTTCAGTTTACTTGTTTTCCATGTTTCACCATTGTTCTCCGAAAAAAAGATCCCTGTGAATAATTTAGAATTAGGAACTTCATTTATGGCATAAATCGCATGACTGTAATACCCTACCGCTAAGTGATGGAAATCAGATTCTCCGTAAAATGCTAATTTTTCTAAAGTCTCTCCATTATCTTTACTTTTTATTAGGCCAAAAGGATCCTTAAAATCAGAATCTGTGTAGGGATGACCACTCGAGTAAAATCCATCATCCGTTGCTTGGAATCCCATATAATCGTGTTTATTGGCCGTGGTTTCATACCAGCGCCAATTTGAGTACTTCAATAAACCTGAATGAGTAGCGACAAAGATTTCATCCTTTTCCACGGTGTACCCAAGACCGTGAACATGCTCTATGTTTCTATCAATAACTTCGGTGAAACGGAATCCTTCATTGTAATTCTCGTCTTTTGAGCACCCTAATAGCATTACCCCTAAGCCCGATACAAGTATACTCCATTTCAAAACATTAATCTTAAACACCTCCTATATATTTTCAAGTGAACTTTCTGATATAGGTGATACAACATTCTTACCGTGACTTAACCCCGCTGGCCAAACACAGTTAGTTAAAAGAAGGAGGGTTGAAGACGTGTATACAAAGAAATACTCTACAAAGCTTTAAAACTTAAATTACTAAAAAGATGTCAAGAAAATATGAAGACCCTTATAGTTTTTTGATTAGAAGAGCTTTTTAGTTAGTATTTTAAATAATACCGTTCATGCATAGTTAAAGAGAAAGTGTGTCGAAGTAAGTTCAGGAATATGTTTGTGCAAAGTCAGCATGGAAATCCTTAAATTTAAAATTAAAAGCTGCAAACCCCAAAGGCGGCTTGCAGCTATTTTTGGATGAATACATAGGTTACATTCTTCATTTTTCTTGGGTGCGGTAATAGGACTGTAACTTGATAAATAACTATACAATTAATTTAGGTTAGTTAATTTAGTGTCTCCATCTAAAATCACTTTCCCTTTTCCAACCTTGATCAAGTTGTGTCCCTTTATTTTATTATCCTTAATCGGATATTTACTCCCAACAATTGTCATGTTCTGAATTCCTTTTCCATCATCCATCCCATAGATATAAACATAGGGATACACTGATTTTAAAGTGCTATTCATTGATTCAATCAGCAAATCTCCTTTCTGTTCACCGATTGCGTTAATAACTAAAATGCCATTACTATTTAACTTTTCACTTGTTAGCTCAAAGAATTCTTTAGAAATTAGATGAAATGGAATTTGAGTTGTATTGTTATAAGCGTCCAAAAAGATTAGATCAAATCCATTTTTCTGCTCTTTTAGAATTTTTCTCCCGTCACCAATCTCTACACTATTTCCATTGTATTGAAAATATTGACGGCTTACGTCTAATACCTCTTCGTCGATTTCCGCAACGAGAACATTTTTATTTGCATCTTCAAACTTACGTGTTAATGTTCCAATACCGTGGCCAATCATATAGACTTCTTTACTCTCTGGAGCAAATTTCTTAGAAACCTCCCACACGCTTTTTGAGTAATCAAGGAGAAGTTTATCAGGCTGATTCATATCCATCATTCCCTGAATAGTTGTTTTATTTCCGAAGGTAAGTGAGCGAAATCTTCCTTCTCTGCCTTGATAGAAATCCCTTTCCAATACATAAATATCATGGTAAAGACTTGTCTTCTTCAAAAGAATATCTTGGGATTTCTCTCCAACTGAAAGAAAAGGAAGCACAATAAACAGAGCAGGAATGATCAATAAAAAACCTTGCATCTTTGTTTTAGTATCACAATAAAAAATGCTAGTTAAATATACTAAGCCCGCAAGGAGCCCAATAATGGAGTTGATATTAGTCCATGGAATCAGCCAGAAAGTTGTCACAAGTGTTCCAAGAACGCTTCCGATAGCTGATGCTGAATGTAAGCTGCCAATGACTTTTCCACTTGCCATTTCTCCTATACCATCCTTCATAAGAACAGTCCCGATGATACTTAGAAGAAAATTAGGGATTAAATAAAGCAATAGCACACCGAGCGTAGTACCGGAAGTACTTGAAAGCGCTTCAAGTAATGGAAAGAGCGTAGTTTTAATCAAGGGAATAATGGCTATCGAAAGAATACCAATAAGATAAATAAACAACAAGATTTCGCGAATGCTTGCTTTATCAGCTAGATACCCTCCAACTATGTATCCTGCACTTGAGCCAATTAGGAAAATTGAAATAATAATTCCCCATGTGTAAACAGTGTTACCAAATGAAGGTGCTATCAGTCTTGTGGCAGTCATTTCCAGCCCCATGATTACAAAGCTGACAACAAATAGCGAAAAATAGATTTTTGACTTCATATATATCTCCGTTCTATCGAATAATATTCAAATGGTTTCAATCTTTTATTCTTTCTGAAATAAAATCATGGTATTCCTCCGTCTAGTTTTCGATTTTGACCATAACCTTCCATTTAAACAGATTGTTAAGACTTGTTATCGAATATTATTCGGTATTTGTAAAAATCTCCATTGAAATATTAGGAGTATCGACTTTATTTCTAATTGTTTGAGTTAATGCATTTAAGTTAGCTGATTCCTCTAAGAATACAAACGTTTCCATTTTCTTCAATTTAATTTGTTTTCCACTCAGGTTTACTAAGGTAGATAACGGCATGATGATTCTCTTTTTCTCACTTTTAATACTGGAAAAAATCCCCACGATATTCATTTCATTTTCTCCTAGCATAAAGCTTTTTGAATGATAGCCTAACCTCCCTAAAATTGCAACGCCTTCCGTTGTTTTTTGACCTTGTGCAAATAAATCATTTACTATTATAATGTTTTTTTCATTATCCTCTTCAGTAAGTAGTCTTCCCTCTATTACTTGTAAATCAATAAACTGATTCCCGTTTTTCGGTATTGTCATCTTTTTTGGATCAATACCTAAAATTTCTCCATAATTGCTTGTGGCATTCAGGATTATATAGACTTCCTTTACACCATTAAAACTTGCAATCTGGTTCAAGTTTTCAAGAGACATATTAGCTGGATTTATTTGTGTAGCCGATATTCGAATATAAGGTTCACTTTTGTTTGTAACTGAAGTATTTTTGCCAAATATTCCAACGCTTGATACAGTGGTCTTTCCATGCCCTGTCAACTTAGAAGGTTTATTGTGATCCACATTTTTAATAGTGTGGGCACCTATAAAAATTGAAGAAGCACCAGTGATGGTAAGCAGCAATATACATACTAATAGACAAATATTCTTTCTTTTGGTCATTTTTATAAGCCTTTCATAGATATTATGGTGTGAAAATAAACTGTCCAAACAAATGACTGATCTAAGCTGATGAACCTATTTACCAAACTGTTATCACCCTTTGATTTCTTCAGCATCTTTTAAACGCTCTTCCCTTGCCCAATTAAAGAAGATATGTCCAATCATAAATCCAAATGCCACTTCTTGTACAACCTTCATAATAATGCCGCCTAATTGTTGATCTTGTTGCGGAGTCTGATAACTAAAAATCCTTGGAGCTTCGGCATAAGGAATGTACATAGGGTTGTCTGCAAAAATAACAAGAGCACAGGCCGGTGTTAATAGTATTCCGGCTCCAAAGATATAGCCTGTTTTTTGGAGGCCAGACAGAAGATTCATGCGTTGAGATAATGGAATGATCGGCAGCCACATTGCAAATGCAAAAAAGGCTAGTGTTACATGCGTAAAATTATGCAGCATATTATTGCTGACAATCTGATTAAAGATTTCGGGGATATGATAGAGTGAAAATATGATATTAAATAATAGTAAAGAAATAAGGGGTCTTCTTATAAAAGAAAACCATTTATTTTTCCCTATGCATTCATCAGCTTTTTTACCAATTTCTTTTGGAATTCCAAGCAATAATAATGGCGGGACAACGAGATACACCAATGCTTGCTCAAGCATATGGGCGCTAAATAAGTATCTGTCACCTATTAAATGCATTGGACTACCCAAGGACAGATAAAGTAGGATTATTGCAAACGAAAAAAAGAATGTTTTTTTTACAGATGTCTCATAACTTTTAATTGTTATAGCATAAGATGCAAAGATAATGATCGTAAAAATAAATAAATATGGATTCCAAAGCTCCATTAAGCTGTATTCCCCAAAAATATTATCCACATTGCTCCTCCTTGTAACTTGGATATTGCTAAAAAAAATATTATTGCACATTTATTTTGAGAAAGTATGGAGATAAAAAGTTTTTTATTCTTTGGATAGTCCATTAATAAGAATGGGTTGTTAAAATTCATGATTTTCAAATAAATTTGTAAAGGCATTCTCTTACTTACCTAGGTAGGTACATATCCGATAGGGCGTAACCAATTTCTTTGTTACAAAAAAAATCTCCTGGATATTTAAATCCAGGAGACTAGACAAGGAATACATGTCGCTATTTTTTAGAGTATGCATAGTTAAACAGATAGGTCAGGAAATCCTTCCTCTGATTCTTGTGAAAATGACTGATTTATTATATTATAAAACTTAATTGCAAGCTATTAATCTTTGTAAGTTAGGAATTAAGATACAAAATTTTGTTTGATAACTTCTTTGGAATTTCCTTGTCTCCCATCCACAATACTAGCGCAAACTGCATCACCCAATACATTTACAGATGTTAAGGCCATATCAACTAATCTAAATAACCCTAAAATAATCGCAATTCCTACCCCGTCAATCGGTAAACCTACTGACAGGAAAACCATTGATAGGGATACTATTCCTCCTCCGGGTATTGCAGGGGCACCTACTGAAGCTAGTAAGGATATAAAAATAATAGTCAAGTATTGAGCAAGGCCTAAATCTATCCCATTGAGCTGTGCGACAAAAACGGCAGCTACTCCATGGCTTAAAGAAGCACCATTCATATTTATAGTCATTCCAAGAGGGAGAACAAAAGAACTTACATCATTGGATATTTTGAGGTCATTTTCACAGCAGCTTTTTGTGACCGGGAGTGTGGCAGCACTGCTGCTTGTTGCAAAAGCAGTCCCAATGGCGGGTGTCATTTTATGAAAGAATTGAACAGGCTTAAACTTTGTAAAGAGAGATATCATGGAGCCATAAGTAATAAACGCATGAACAATTAATCCTACAGCAATAACGATTAGATACTTTACCATTGATCCAACAAGCTCCAAGCCTGTAGTACCCATTGATGTAGCAACAAGTGCGAAAGCCGCGTAAGGGATCGTCTTCATAATAATTTGAACAAGTTTCATCATTAGCTCATTAAGCTGATTTATAAACTGATTTATAATTTTTGCCCTATCTCCGAGCAATGCCAAACCAATGCCGAAAAATATAGAAAAGGTTAGGACTTGCAACATATCTCCAGAAGCAAAAGCTTCAAAGGGATTGCTTGGAATGAAGTTTAAAATTGTGTCTTTTAGTGTAGGGATTTCTACTGAGTCAGTTGCTGAAGCACCGTGGCCGCTATGGTCTTCACTTTGTGGTATTGAAGAGCTTTCAGGGATTACTACATTTTTTCCAGGTCCAATTACGATAGCCGTTATAATTCCTATTGTACACGCAATCATAGTCGTTGCCACAAATAGAGAAACCGTTTTTCCTCCCAATTGTCCTAATTTCTTTGGACTGCCAATGGAGATCATACTTAAAACAACTGCCGAAAATACAAGAGGAATAACAATCATTTTTATAGCCTTAATGAACAATTCACCGACTGGACTAAAAATATAGGAATTTAATATGCCGTATAGATTTGGAGAAAAAATACTAAGCCCTAACCCAACTAGGACACCTAACATAATAGCAATAAGCGTTTTGGTTGCTAATTTCACCCCTTGTTCCCCCTTTGAAATAAGCAATGTTAAAGCAATTTTTTTGTACCTTCAAAAATTAAACTCCTTTATAGCCATGTGATGTAATCATCAAAAGAACCCGGTCATTTTCATCTATCTTTCCTGATTTGACCAGTTTTGAGACAGCTGGCCATGTTATAGCTGCTGATCCCTCAGCAAAAACCCCTCTTTTAGCTAAATCCCTTTGAGCCTTTTCCACTTCTGTATTGGTAACTACAACCGCTCCTCCTCCTGAAGATTTAATTGCTTCTAAAGATTGAAATGTAACTGTTTCTCCTCCAATAGAAGGCAAAAGGCTTGAATCTCCTTTAAATTCCCCTCTGTAATCCCTTCCTTGAAGAACATAAGTTAAGCGGGAAAAAGGTTCTACAGCATATAAACGGGGTATGGAAGTAATCCATCCCTGCCGTAGTGATTCAACAAATCCTTCCCAAATTCCCCAAAGCAGATCGCCTCTTGCGCAAGGGATAATAACAGCAGTAGGCTGGCACTCGGTCATTTGCTCAACAATTTCGTATGCAACTGTTGTGTACCCTTGAACACCAAACATATTGCTTCCTACCGGGGGAATGTTGTAGTTCGTGGCCGGATAGTCACCTTCTTCCTCTACCAGCTTTCGGACTGTATCCCATCTTTCTAATGAACTTTGAACTTTAATAATTTCTGCTCCGGAAAGACGAATTGCTTTTTCCCATGGGCCATTAAGTTTTGGAGTAGTCACAATTTTACAGTGTAATCCTCCTGCAGCTGCATAAGCTGCCAAAGATGCACCTGCGTTGCCACTTGAAGCTGCAATGACCGTTGAACGTTTCAACGAGGCTGCTCTCGCAACAATAAGTGGGCTCATCCTGTCTTTATGGGATCCAGTGGGATTTTGCCCCTCATTTTTCAACCAAAGTTCGGGTATGCCTAGTTCCTTTTCAAGGCCTTTCATTTTAATAATGGGAGTTTCCCCTTCACCAAGAGTAGGAAAAGTTTTGTAGGGCAACCGGTCTGCGTATCGAAACATACCTTTTGCTGACTTGTTAATGGACCATGAGATGTCTTGATCATACAAAACCTTAAGACTTGAAGGTTGCTGTTTTTCCAAACATACAGGGCAGCCTGTAAGGTAATCATTTGGTGAAAAAGGCTGGTTACATTTGATGCATTCAAAAACTTTCACAGACGTATTCCAAACCTGCACAATACCCCTCCTTAAATTTAAAATATTTAGAATTATTAGAATATATGATAATCTTAAAGGACAGCTATTTATTTGTAAAACGAATATTTTGAATTACTGTAATTTGTTTTTTTGAATTAGTCTAAGGAGGACTTTGATGGATATTGAACAGCTTAAAGCCTTTTTATTTGTGGCCAATACAAAAAGCTTTACGCGTACAGCAGAATTACTAAATGTTGTACAGTCTACTGTTACAACTAGAATTCAAATGCTTGAAAAGCAAGTAGGAAAAGACTTATTTGAAAGGGATAAGAGAAACATCAAGTTAACAGAATCGGGAAAGGTTTTTCTCCCTTATGCGGAGAGGATTTTGGAATTAAACAATGAAGGGCTAAAGGCTGTCCAATTAGAAAATAGCTTTAGTGATCATCTTATAATAGGCACAACGCACGCATTATGGGATTATGTGTTGTTTGGATCCATCGATAATTTTCAACAAACACACCCTGAAATTTCATTATCTTTAATAACGGAACATTCCGATATCCTAATTAGAAAAATGATCGATGGGTTAATCGATATCGCAATCGTTTTCTATCCAATTAATCATGCAAATATCACTATGGAGCTAATTATTGAGGATTCTTTTGTTCTGGTTGCCGACTCGAATTTTACTGTTCCTGATCATTTCGTTTTAAGCAAGGACCTGAGGAATCAAAATTATATACATCTAAACTGGGGAGGAACATTTACAGGATGGTTTAGAGAAGTTTCTGCTAATCAAGATTGCTATATACAAATTGACCATGTTTCACTCTTATTAAAATTCTTGAAAACACGAAACGGACTTGGTTTTCTTCCCAATACAGTTGCTAAACGTTTAATCCAGCAAAATGAAGTGATTATTGTCCCCTTTCATACAGACATAGCTGTACCGAAAAGATCAATATATCTACTGAAAAGAAAAATGTCTAAATCAATAGAGGGCTCTGAATTACTCACAAACATATTAAAAACCGCTTTTTTGTGATTCAATTTCAATACGGAGCTCCTTCCCCAAAATAAATGGAATAAAGTCCTATTGGTTAAATCCAATTTACAAATGTATTATCTCTAAAAGGGCTACCCTTTTTTTTAAAAACCCCTGTAAGAAAGACTCTTCATTCTTACAGGGTGGATTTACAAATACTTTTTTCAGATTGGCCCCAGATTTAATTTGGGATTCTTTTTATCCAAGGGGAACAGATCCTAATTTTGATAACTTATTTAAGATATGCTTTAAGTTATAGTTAAAACCTCTGCTGGATGGGCAAACGCTAAATTATTTTTATGGCCACTGCATCCTCTACCTGTATAAGACAGTCTTGCTTGAAATGCGAAGCTTTTAGCCTGGCTGCCATATGCTCTATATCTTTTGAAAAAATTCGGTCTTTTCTAATTGATGGCACTAAAGTTCGTCCAAATTCATATAACTGGTGAGTAAACGGTGCCATTTTTGATATACCTCTATATTCAGCTGCCTGCAAAGCGCAAATGTATTCAATAGATAGGACGTTTCTTGTATTATTGATAATTTTATATGCATACCTGGATGCTATGGTACCCATACTCACATGATCTTCTTGATTAGCAGAAGAAGGAATTGAATCTACACTAGCTGGATGGGCTAATTTCTTATTTTCAGATACTAAAGAAGCAGCACAATACTGCATGATCATTGCACCAGATTGCAACCCGGGCTCAGGGCTAAGAAAAGGCGGTAAATCATTTAATTGGGGATTCACCAAGCGTTCAATACGCCTTTCTGAGATGTTCGCGAGTTCCGACATTCCAATAGCCAAAAAGTCCATTGCAAAGGCAATTGGCTGCCCATGAAAGTTCCCGCCAGACAAAATTTTTTCCCCGTTATCGAAAATGAGCGGATTATCTGTGGCTGCATTCATTTCAATTTCTAACTTTTCTTTAACATAAGACAATACTTGCCATGTTGCTCCATGGACCTGAGGAATACAACGCAGTGAATAAGCATCTTGAACCCTCAAATCACCTTGCTTTGTTACAAGCTGGCTGCCATGTAAAACCTGCCGGATTCTTGCAGCTACCTCTATTTGTTCTTTGTACCCTCTTGCTAAATGTATGTCCTCATCAAATGCATCTATAATACCTTGAAGTCCTTCTAAAGCAAGCGAGGCGATATAGTCTGCCTGCAATGCGAGATTTTCTGCTTCAATATATGAAACTGATCCCATTGCAGTCATTGCTTGGGTGCCATTAATAAGCGCTAACCCTTCCTTAGCTTTTAAAAAAATAGGCTGTAGCCCAGCTTTATTAAATGCTTCAAGTGTTTCCATTCTTTTATCCTGATATATTACTTCCCCTTCCCCCACTAAAACAAGTGCCATGTGGGAAAGAGGAGCAAGATCTCCGCTCGCTCCTAGTGATCCTTGTTGAGGTACAACGGGATGAATTTGATAATTTAATAAGTTTATTAATAATTCGATTACCGTCCTTCGAATGCCTGAAAAACCTTTCAGCAGAGCGTTAATGCGGAACAATACCATAGCCCTGGTCACAGCTTCAGAAAAAGGCTCGCCAACCCCGCATGCATGGCTTCTGATTAAATTCAATTGTAGCTCTTCTACATTCTCTTGCTGTATATAAACATCGCTAAACTTACCGAATCCAGTTGTAATTCCATATATTACCTGTTGGTTGGCTACAATATTATCTACAGCTTTTCTGCTTGTATTTACTTGATCCCAAATGTCATCAGGAACAAAAATAGGTTCATTTTCAAATATAATTTTAAATGCTTTTTCCATGGTTAATGAATTTCCTGTCAATTCAATCAAAATTCTTCCACCTTTCTGTCAAATTAATAGTCAGTGAGATAATACTAGATCTAGAATGTATTAATAAAAAACAAAAGGAGACCATATCACCAGATTCATACTGTAGAAATCTGATGATATAGTCCCCTGATAACTTAATCACTATGGACTATTTATATATGATTGATACCTAAACCAATTGCTTCATGCTCAGAACCTTTTACTGGAGCACCAATTGTTCCGTAAAGGGCCACCGCTATCCATTCTCCTTCTTCCTCGGAACTATATGGGTTGCCTCTTATTACAGCGAAACTTAATCCTACAGTTCGTAAAACAGTTCCTAGTAGCACTTGCCCTCTTGTAACCCCATGAAGCGCCTCCATGATTGCATGATATAAAGCATGCGTTTCACGGTATATGTCTTTTTCAATGACTTGATTTTGCCTGGCAGCTGTTTCTATCGCAGCCACCACCTTCTGAGTTTCCATCGAGCCGGTTTTACCTTGACAATATATATAACCTTGTAATCTTAAATCTTTAATAAATGCAGGTTCTAGCTTCTCCTGGCCTAAAAGGGCCAAAAGCATTGCGTTTCTTCCAATTCTTGAATCAGGACTTACATTCATTGGGCAGACACTCACAATTCTGTTAGATTGTATGACGAAAGGATTATATTAATCTTATTAATAGATTAATATTTTGTCAATATTGAATTTTCTAACAATTGTTTACGCTAAATGGCAAGCTACGAAATGTTGTTCGTCTACCTGTTTTAGAATAGGTTTTTGCTGAAAGCACTTCTCTGTTACAAAAGGACACCTTGTTCGATAAACACAGCCGCTGGGAGGATTGGTTGGACTTGGTAAGTCTCCTGAAATAGCTATCTTTTCTTTAGATTCCTCTATATCTGGGTCAGCGATCGGGATCGCTTTAAGAAGAGAAGTAGTATATGGATGAAGCGGGTTGTCATAGAGTCTTTTACTAGGTGCTAATTCCATCAATTTTCCTAAATACATTACACCGATTCGATCACTGATTAATTTTACCATGGATAAATCATGAGAAATAAATAAATAGGTCAACTTTCTCTTCTGCTGAAGCTCCATCAAAAGATTTACAATTTGTGCCTGAACGGAAACATCTAACGCTGATATAGGCTCATCCGCTATAATAAACTGTGGTTCAACAGCCAATGCCCGTGCTATGCCTATCCTTTGCCTTTGGCCACCGCTAAATTCATGTGCATAACGATTAGCATGCTCTCGCTTTAAGCCTACGGTTTCTAGTAACTGATATACTGCCTCTTTTCTTTCTTCACCTTTTTTTAAACGGTGAATATCTAGTCCTTCTGAAATAATATCTGCAACTGTCATCCTCGGATTTAATGAAGCGTATGGGTCTTGAAATACCATTTGCATATTTTTATGAAAGTCTTTTTTATCGTTTTTAGATAACTTATGCACATCTTTTCCTTTATAAACTACCTTACCTGATGTTGCCTGATACAATCGGATGATGGTCCTTCCAATTGTTGATTTACCACAGCCGGACTCGCCTACTAGTCCAAGTGTTTCTCCTTCATAAATATCAAACGAAATATCATCAACCGCTTTTAACTCTAATCCTTTCCCCACTTGAAAATGTTTTGATAATTTTTTTACTTCCAGGATTTTTTCCATCAAGGTCTCCTTTCATTTTTAATATGTATAATTCTCATTCATTAGCCGCTTTTGATACTGTTTTGTTAGATGCGACTTTCGGAGCCCTTGGGTCCATTAGCCAGCAATTTAAATAATGAGTACGTGATAGCACCGTTTTTTCCGGATTATATTCATCACAAACATCCATTGCAAAAGGACATCGTGGAGAAAAAGCGCAGCCTTTTGGAGGTTCTGCAAGGTCCGGCGGAGTACCATCAATGGCCGTTAACTTTTGGTTTCGGCTGTGATCAAGTTTGGGTACAGATTCTAATAATCCAAGAGTGTAGGGGTGTTTAGGATTGTAAAAGATTTCACTTTTTGTTCCGCTTTCAACTATTTTTCCAGCATACATAATATTGACTCGATCCGAGAATCTTGCCACAACGCCTAAATCATGTGTAATAAGAATAATCGCCATGCCCATTTTTTGCTGGAGTTCCTTTAATAGATCTAGAATTTGTGATTGAATGGTGACATCTAAGGCTGTCGTGGGTTCATCCGCAATTAAAAGGTCGGGTTCACAGATCAGCGCCATAGCTATGACAATTCGCTGCCTCATTCCTCCGCTGAGCTGATGAGGATATTTGGTACAGCAATGTACAGGGTTGGGTATCCCCACTAGCTTTATAATTTCAATTGTTTTTTCACGTGCTAACTTTTTTTTGTAGCCCTTGTGAATAATGAGCCCCTCTGCAATTTGGTCGCCCACCTTCATTGTCGGATTTAATGAAGTCATCGGATCTTGAAAAACCATTCCTATCTTTGCCCCTCGAATCTTCGATAGCTGTTTTTTCTTCATTGTGGTTATTTCTTCGCCGTTAAACAATATGGATCCCTTTGGGATGGTGCAAGATTTCTCAGGCAGCAATTTCATAATGCTTTTTGCAGTAACAGATTTCCCGCAGCCTGATTCACCGACAATAGCAAGAACTTCCCCTTTATTGACATGAAAGGAAATCCCACGGACAGCTTGGATATGCTGGTTTTTAGAATGAAATTGAACGTGAAGGTCTTTCACTTCTAGCAGTCTGTTCACATTATCTCCTCCCCTTAATGTATGAGTTAAATTATCAGGTATCTTATTTTTTCAGCTTTGGATCCAGGGCATCTCGTAGACCATCTCCAAGCACATTAAATGAAAACATGGTTAAGGAAATAAACAATGCAGGGAAAAATAGTCTCCATGTCTCACCTGTCAATAAGGTGACAAGGCCCTCTGACGTCATAGTTCCCCAACTTGCAAGCGGAACGGGCACACCAAGCCCTAAAAAACTTAATGTAGCTTCTGCAAATATTGCACCAGGAACAGATAATGTCATGCTTACAATGATCGGACCCATCGCATTCGGAATAAGATGTTTAAAAAGTACTCTGAAAAAACTTCCTCCCAATACCTGCGATGCTAACACAAATTCAGACTCTTTCAATCTTAGAATTTCCCCTCTAACTAAACGTGCCATTCCTATCCATCCAGTGGCAGCCATAGCTATAATAATTGTGAGTAAACCTGGCTTTAATACAACCATTAATAAAATTGTTACAAGCAAATGAGGAAGTCCATAAAGAATATCTACGATTCTCATCATGATTTCATCTGTTTTTCCGCCTTTGTAAGCTGCAATCGCTCCCCATATTACACCTATGATTAGGTCTAATAAAACCGCTGTTATCCCAATAAAGAGGGATATTCTGGCGCCTACCCAAGTCCTTGAAAATATATCCCTTCCTAAATCATCTGTTCCAAACCAATTATCTTTTGATGGAGGGAGATTAGCATTTAACAGACTTTGGTCAGAATACGAATAAGGTACAAGCATAGGACCTATAATGGACATCGTGATTAAACAAATTATGATTCCAAGTCCTGTCATAGCCAACTTGTTTTGTTTTAGTCTCCCCAATGCATCTTTCCAAAAAGAGACACTCGGTTTACTTAGAAAATCCTCCTCTTTGTTTTTTTTCTTATATACAAAGAGTTCATCCCGCACTGGCTGCATCTGCTATCCCCTCCCTTTCATAAGTTTTATTCTTGGGTCAATCAGAACGTATGCAATATCAACCAATATAATAAAGAATACTAAGATAGCGCTATAAAACACCGTTGTCCCTAAGATTAGTGGATAATCTCTATCTGTAATTCCTTCCACAAAATACTTGCCTAATCCAGGCACACCGAAAATCTGTTCAATAACAAAGCTTCCTGTCAATACAGTGGCCGTTATAGGTCCCAGTATTGTTACAACTGGAATCATCGCATTTCTAAGCACATGCCTAAATACGAATCTGACACCGGTTACACCCTTTGCCATTGCAGTTTGGATATAATCCATAGATAAAACTTCAAGGATGCTCGATCGAGTTAGGCGGGCAATATACGCCATTGGTGTAACGGCAAGAGCAACACTTGGCAAGACAGAATGCTTCCATGTCCCCCATGTTGCAACTGGAAACCATTGCAGCTTAATGGCAAAAAAGTTGATTAAAACTGTTGCGAATATGAAGCTGGGAACAGAAAGGCCAAGAATAGCGATAATCATAGAAAAATAGTCAATAGCACTATTATGGCGAATAGCAGCAAATATTCCTAATACAATGCCAAAAAACGTTGCAATCAGAATGGCTTGCAGACCAATCATGGCCGAAACGGGAAAACCACTTGCTATTAATTCATTTACTGTTTGATTATCCCATTTGATTGAAGGACCGAAGTCGAATAATAATGCTCCTTTAAGATATTTAATATATTGAATTAACATGGGATCATTAAGCCCATAATGCTCTTTTAAGTTTTCGACTACCTGTTCTGGTATGCGATTTTCACTTGTAAAAGGATCTCCTGGTATGGCATACATTAATAAAAAGGTAAGCGAAATAATAACAAACAGTGTCATAAAGACACTAATAATCCTCCTAACCAGAAATTGGCGCATAATCCCCCTCCTTTATTTTTTAGCAGATCTGGTCTGAAAATACTGAAAAAGTGTACTTTTCGTACACTCTTTCAGCGGAATTTCTAACAAAAACCTGAAATTTTTTTCGGATTTATTGTTTTGATCTTTAATTCACATATGCCTCCCGGAAATCAATGGCTTGGATAGTATATTGAAAGATTCCATCAATACTATCCTTTTGCAGGTATACCTTCGTTCGGTAATAAAGAGGTGAAATAGCCATTTGATCTATAAGAACCTTTTCTGCCTCCACCAAATACTGAGCCCGCTCTTCCAAGTTTAATTCAGCTTCTGCTTTTTTCATTAACTGATCGTACTCGGGAATAGAGATATTACTATAGTTATAGACATCCCCTGTCATGAATTGTCCCATTAAATTGCTTGCATCATCATAGTCCGCACCCGTACTGTAAATTGCTAGTTGATAATCCCCTGCTTGAACATTTTGAACAAATACTTTACGCTCCATTGTTTGGAGCTCAACTTCTATCCCTAAGTTTTTCTTCCACATTTCTTGCATGGCTTGGGAGAGCTTATTGTACGTATCATCGGTATAGAATAGTAGATTGATTTTCGGTAACGAGGAAAGGCCTAACTCATCTAGCCCTTCCTGCAGCCTTTGTTTTGCTGTTTCCACATCATTATCCTTAAACAAGGATTCTCCCGCTAAATCCCTAAATTCTCCTGCGCCGCTGCTCAATCCAATTGGAATTAAACCTAGAGCTGGAATTTCTCCTCCCTGTGTTACTTTTTCAACTAAAAGAGTTCTATCCAGCGCTAGACCTAATGCTTGGCGGATTTTTTCGTTCGCGAGAATGTCATTTTTATGATTAAAACGTAAATAAGCTAAACTTGCACTTGGTGCTGTATTTGCCTCTCCAGAAGAAATTAATTTATTTCTTATCGAATTTGGTATGTTCGTAGAGAAGTCAAGCTCATTTGATTGGTACATTGCATATTCAGTATTTTGTTCATTCACCATTACCCACTTTAGCTTATCCAGTTTAACGACATCTTTCTCCCAATAGTTTTCATTAGGTACCATTATTAATTCTTGTCCGTGCTTCCAGCTCTCAATTTTAAAGGGGCCGTTTGAAACAAAAGTGTCAGCTTCTGATGCCCATTTTGAATTTGCTTTATCAACTTCTTCATTGATTGGCAATAATGTGAAAAAGGCTGTCAGTCCCAAGAAGAAGGAAGTTGGTTTTTCTAAAGTAACTTCAAGGGTATATTCATCTACAGCTTTAACACCAAGCTTAGCAGGATCCTTCAAGGAGCCTTCATTATATGCTGCACCATTTTTGATAAAAAATAAATTACTTCCTAGCGGAGATGCTACTTCAGGCCTTAATACCTTTTCCCAGGAATAGACAAAGTCTTGAGCAGTCACAGGGTCACCATTTGACCATTTCGCATCTTTATTCAAGTAGAACGTGTAAATTGTGCCATCGTCTGAAATTTCCCATCTCTCAGCCACACCCGGAACTATCTTTCCTTCTTTATCCAAGCGGACAAGACCTTCGAATAACTGGTTTGATATATCCCCCGCTACCTGGTTATCAATTAATGCGGGTTCCAGGCTGGGAGGTTCAGATAAGGCATTCACTGTTATCACCTGTTCTTTTGTTGAATTTTTTTCTGAATCTTTGCTTCCATTATTTGTCTGGTTATTTACTTGACTATTATTACTGCATGCACTTATAAGCAGGGTAACTACAAAAAAGAAGGTTAGAAACAAGAATCGACTTCTAAAATTAATCATTACATATCCCCCTATCATCGTTTTAAACAGCGGAAACTTTTGTTTCTTGAGAACTTTTAACATCACCTCCGACATTAATTTAATAATAAAAAAAGGAAGCATATCGAATAACCTATGCGAAATGCATAAAGAAATTCGATATAGCCCCCTTAATTAAACTGATAACTATAGACTATATATGAATTGCATATTATAATGTTTGAAAATTCAAAATCAAATAACTACTCATAATATTAAGTAAATATAACTAGGTTGTCAATAGTTCGATCCCTGATATTTTAAATATACTCTGTTTAAACGTACAAATAAAAATAGTTCTTCAAGCATTAAAATATGTCTCATTCTGCATAAATTCTTCAAATTTAAGAAATATAATTTAAATTAGCAGTTTCTTAAGAAACGGGTGAATTAAATGAAAAAACTTTCAATTAAACTTGGAATCGTATTCTTCCTAATTATCTTCAGCCTTGAAATTTTTATGTTTTTCTTTTTGCATTCAGCCCTAGTGGATTCAAGAATAGAAGAAGAGTTTCTTTCTTTGCAAGCGAGAGGAAACGCCCATAGGGCCATACTGGAAAAACACTTTGATTCAGATACAATCTCTCATGTAACGTTAATGGAATCGGAAGCAAATACCGATGTCGTTATTACCGACATGAATGGACAGTTTCTTGGTTCATCAGCTAAAAGCAGCGATATTCTAGAATACATGAAAAATCCCAATTCAGAAATATCAAGAACTGGGGAAATAGTAGAGGATAACTGGAAAGAAGGAGAGTATATTGCAACCGTTAGCCCAATTGAAATAGATGGCGAAACTGCTGGCATGGTTTTTATGTTTCAAGAAACAGAATCCATTCATTCTTTAATTGAGAGACTAAATAAGCACTTCTTATTAACAGGATTGATTGCTGTTATTTTAACCTTAACCGTAATTATTTTTCTTTCCAAAGGCCTTGTAAAACCTTTAATAAAAATGAAGGAAGCTACCTCTCAAATTAGCAAGGGAGATTTTACTGTCTCACTCCCCAAAAACAGGAATGACGAACTGGGCGATTTAGCTGATTCGATTTCTCGGCTTGCTAGCGATTTAAATTATTTAAAACTAGAGCGAAACGATTTTTTAGCGAGCATTTCTCATGAACTCAGGACACCTCTCACATATATAAAGGGCTATGCTGATATTGTCCAAAAACGCAATTTAACCATTGAAGACCGTGATAAATATTTAAAGATAATTCATGAGGAAGCGAATCGTCTGTCTGATTTAATTAAGGACCTTTTTGATCTTGCGAAAATGGACAAAAACTCCTTTATTATACAGAAAAGACCCATAGACTTAACAGACTTTATGTTGAAAATAGAGCAGAAATTTTCCCCTGCATTTCACGAAAAAGAAATGGAATTGGAAGTAATTTGTCCAGAAGGAGCAGTTATTATGGCTGATCCAATACGGCTTGAGCAAATCATCTTTAACTTACTAGATAACGCTATTAAATATTCTCCATCTGGGGCCAAAACGACCCTTTCTGTGAACAGTAAAAAGAAGGATGTCCATATTAAAGTTCGAGATAATGGAAAAGGGATCCCCGAAGAAGACCTGCCTTATATTCTAAACCGCTTTTATCGCGTAGATAAGTCCAGAACTAGATCTTTAGGGGGAACAGGTTTAGGGCTCGCTATTGTAAAGGAGCTTGTTCTGGCCCATGGGGGTACAATTTCTGTAAAAAGTAAGGAAGGTAAAGGAACTGAATTTGAACTAGTCTTTAAAGGAGCAGATAAAAATGAAAACGATACTATTAGTTGATGATGAGTCTAGAATGCTGGATTTACTTGCCCTGTATTTAACCCCATTAGGTTATAATTGCGTCAAAAAGTCATCTGCAATAGATGCAATCACGTTTATAGAATCCCAGCCTGCCGATTTAATATTATTGGATGTGATGATGCCTGAAATGGATGGCTGGACAGCGTGCAGAGAAATAAAGAAAATTAGGGATATTCCCATCATTATGCTTACGGCAAGGAGCGAAAAACCTGATATTGTAAAAGGATTAAAAATAGGGGCGGATGACTATATATTAAAGCCATTTGATGAAGAAGAACTTGTAGCAAGAATTGAGGCTGTGCTTAGAAGAACAAAATCAGAAGAAGAGATTATCTCATTTAAAGGTCTGCTTCTTAAACAAAATTCTTATGAACTTTATTTTGAAGATAAAGAAATCCTGCTAACACCTAAAGAATTTGCAATGATGGAGTTATTTTTGAATAACCGGAACAAGGTTTTCTCTAGAGATCATTTAATTGAATCGGTTTGGGGATATGGCGTTACAATTGAGGACCGCACTATTGACTCTCATGTTAGAAATATACGGGAAAAGCTCAGGAAGGCAGGCTTTCCAGCAGATGAATTTTTACTAACCGTTTGGGGCGTAGGATATAAGTGGACAGGAAAGGAGTAGCTTTGGCTAATGTAAGAGAAATTTTTGTTTTTCGTAGTAAACACTTTGAAATGTATTAATCAGATTTTTTTAACTAACTAAACTCAAAATAAACAGTCGATTCCTTTTGATAAGGGATCGACTGTTTATTTTCTATGCTATTAATGTTTTGATCAAATTATTCAGCAGGTGATAACTCACTTTCTGTTACCCATTTGTGATTTTTGACTTCTTCCCCGCCGGTAGTTGGTGTGAAGTCTACCATATATACAGTTGTTTGTTCTGCAGAATCAATTTCAGCTGTTGTTCCGTCCATACCTTCCATATGTTCTGCATTTACAGTAACTTCTGTTCCAGGTTCAAGCGGTTCATCACCGGCTTCTTCTAACTCTTCATGAATTACCCATTTATGGTTTTCTACTCTTTCTCCCCCAGTTGTCGGGGTATACGATATAGTGTAAACCGTCGTATCATATGCACCAACTATAGTTGCTTCAGCGCCCTTCATACCTGACATGTGGTCTGATTCAATAATCGCTTTACTTCCAACTTCATAAGTTGGGGAAGCCGCTTCTTCTAAACCTTCAGGAACTTCGCCCGATCCAGACATATCCATATTACTATGATCCATGCCTTCCATATCTTCATCCATATTCTCTTGGCTCTCGTCTGTGTTCTCGGTCTCGGTGCTTTCATTACTTTCCGTGTTTTCATCATTTGCATTTGAACAGGCTCCCAAAAGTAATAAAAGAGCTGTAAGCAATACAAATAACATTGATTTCCTTAATTCCTTTTTCAACATACAAATAACTCCTCCTTTAGCAATTTAAAATATCATACCTGTAAACTGTGCAGAAAATGTGATGTAAGCACAGTTATAAAAACATTGCCCTTAAATATTTCCCACTAGAAAATAATTTATTCCTTTTATTTTTTCAATTTTATTGGTAAATACTAAATACTTTAGACTAAAAGCAAGTGCATTATATAAAATAGATATCCTTTTAGAAAGACTATCCTGTATTGCAAAATTGACAACAGATTATTTTTTATCTTTATTATTAGGGAATAAAACAGTCACAGTGGTGCCGGCATTTATTTCACTCTCTACATTTATTTCTCCCCCGTGCGCATTCACAAGTGCATTAACTATGGATAGACCAATACCAATTCCTCCTGTTTTTCTGTTCCTGGATTTATCTCCCCTGTAAAAACGTTCAAAAAGATAGGGAAGGTCCTCTTTTTTTATCCCAACTCCTTCATCAGCTACCGAAAAACCTATATGGCCATTTCTTTGAAGAACTGAAATGATTACCCTTTTATTAGGTGAAGTATGTTGAAGAGCATTATGAATAATGTTAGTTAATATTTGAATAACTCGGTCCGGATCGGCATGAAACCACAGTTCTTCCTCAGCATTAAGTATTTGGAGTTTTACTACTTTCTCATGAAAAGAAGGAGCAAACAGCTCCTCTAAAATATTGACGATTTTATTAGCCTCTAAATCGATTTTATTAAGTTTAATCTGAGGGTTCTCAGCAGCAAGGAGTTTTTCCAGCTCATTTACAAGACGCACTAAGCGCATTAACTCATTATGGCTTTGCTGTAGCCTTTCTGGAGTTGGCTCCCAAATTCCATCTTGAAAAGCTTCCATTTGGCTTCTCAATGTTGCAAGCGGTGTGCGAAGTTCATGAGCAAGGTCTGCGGTAAACTGCTTTCTAAGATTTTCTTCTTTAGAAAGCGAACTTGCTAAATTATTAAAGGAGAATCCAAGAGGCTGCATTTCCTCGGTCAATTCCTCTACGTTCAAGCGGGTGTTCCATTTATGCTTTTGGAGATCCTGTACTGCAACTGAAAGTTTATTAAATCCAGTAGAAAGCCTTTTGGAAAATAAAATACTAAAGCAAGCTGAGAGTATTAATGTAAAAAAAGCAGCAGCATAAATATATCTTTTAACAGTTTGGAAGAAGGAAAAATCTTCATTAAGTAGTTCATCTTGATAATACACTCTAATGCTGCCAATGTTACCGTTATCTATTGAAAGACGGTAAGTATCTGTATTATAGTCCCCCTCTGAATTTTGCCGAGCTCCCTCCCCCATATTCTCCATCATTTTTTTCATTGTGATAGTCTCTATTAGCATTTTTCCATCAGAATTATATATTTCGTAATATAAATTTTCCGTCATAGCCTGATCATGAAGCATACTTAGAACCTGGTCACTTTGTAGTGAACCGGTCTGTTTAAACTCTTTAAGTATTTCTTCCTTTATCAGATTTATATTTTTCTCTCTGCCTTCCTGTAGATAATTATAAAAATGGTCTTGGAATCCCCAAAATATCGAAAAGCTTGTAAATAAAATGCCTAATAACGAAACCATTAAAAAATAAAGTAATATTCTAGAGCGCAGGGTTTTGCGCATGAGGCTTTCCTCCAAACTTATAGCCCATTCCAAAAACAGTCAAAACATATTCTGGCTTTCGTGCATTGCTTTCAATCTTTTTGCGAAGGTTCTTTATATGAGTATCTATGCTTCGTTCATATCCCTCATAATAAGATCCGTCCTCCTGGCACTTCTCAAGTAACTCCCCCCGACTATAAACCCTGCCTGGGTAGCTTGCCAGTGTAAATAGGAGTCTATATTCTATTGGTGTGAGTGTTATAATCTCGCCCTTCACTTGTACTTCTTTTTTTATTGGGTCAATAATTATTTTTTTCTCATTAAATACAAGCTCATGAGCTGATATCCTTTTATTCACTCGTCTTAAAATAGCTTGAGCTCTCACTACTACTTCTCTTGGACTAAAAGGTTTTTTAACGTAATCGTCCGCTCCAAGATTTATTCCATTTAATAAGTCCTCTTCGTTTGATTTTGCAGTAAGCATGATGATCGGTACATCGCTTTCTTTCCTGATTAAACGGCAAACTTCTTCACCAGAAATATCAGGAAGCATTAGGTCTAGGATAATAATATCAACGTCATCTGCTTTTGCTTCTTTTAATGCATCTATCCCATTTGAAGCCGTCAGAATATCCCATCCCTCCTTTTCAAAATAGGCTTTTAATACCTCAAGGATCATATCTTCATCATCTATTAGAAGAACTTTTGTCACGTCTAACCACTCCTTGTGTTTATTTTAACATCCTTGATTATTAGAATCGAAATCTTCATAAAAACCACATAAGTTCTCCATAAGATCTCCATTTCATTAGATTATTCTAAAATCAAGAAAGGAGATGAATAATTATGAAAAAATTTGTGATTAGCGTCTTAGGTGCAGGGTTTATTTTGGGGGCAGGAACATATGCATTTGCAGAGGAAAACGGAAACGGAGGTTTAAACTTCGGGCAAATGAAGCCTATGATCGAGGAGATGCATCCTGACCTCTCAACAAAGGAGCAAAAAGAAATGTTTGATTCATGCCATGGAAAGGATAGTATGATGCAACAAAGCGGATCTGAAAGCATGATGAATAATCTTTAGTTGGGGTGATTCCAAGTGATGGGCGGATACGGGATTAGCATGATGGGTTTTGGAATGATAGGTTGGTTGTTAAATCTAACCCTAATCGGAATTGTAGTGTATTTTGCAGTTAAAATGGCAATTAAGAAATCAAAAATAAATCTTTAATTCAATTAACGTAAAAAAGGAACGTTGTGAATATTAAGTAGTTCAGATAATGTGGAGAAATCCAAATGCGCAGTAAATTTTTCATTTAAAAAACAATTGAAATATTATTGTGATTAACAGTTGATTTAGCACATAAAGACGCTTGGGAATTCCAAGCGTTTTTTTATTGCCTACTTTAATTTAAAAGGGATTTCTTCTTCATATGCCTTCTTGTATTTTTCAACAAGTTCTTTCTTTTCTTCATCACTATTAAAAGGAATATCCCCGCCAACAGGTATTACAGTGTGCCAATTTTCTTCTTTTAAGTATCTTGTCGCAAATAAATACGTATAACCCTCGATAAGAAGTTTATCATTTTCCATTAAAAACAAATTTTCTCCTTCGTCCCCACCTGCTTGATTAACTTTAACTATGCCTTTTAATTCACCTTTTATATTATCAATAACTTTAACTTCAAATTGTGTTTCTGGATATGTACTTAATGATTTTGTACCAACTTGCTTAATAACTTTTCCTAAAAACACATTATCAGAAAATCCTAAAACTGCCTTTGGATTAGAAGTATCAATAACATAATCAATATTTATGGTTCTAATAACAGGATTATCAGGCTGATTGTTTGTAAAGTAGTTAGGTACGAAAATTCCTAAAACAAGTGAGGCTACCATTACGGATCCTATAATATAAGACCATCTACGTTTTGATTTTCCCTATTCTAATTTCGCTTTTGAAACGTCCATTTTACTTCCTTCACTTAGTTCTTTTGGCATTTGGATTCTATTCTTTTCTTGTTTAATTTTATTGCTGATATAAACCATCTCCTTTCAAATCTTTACGGAGCTTATTTAAAGCTCTGTATAAAACTGTCTTTGTTTTTCCCAAAGGTGAATCAAGGGCTTCTGAAATTTCTTTAATAGTAAAATATTAGTAAACTCTTAAAATAATAACTTTTTTCTTCTTCGTTTAGTCGTTCGATTAGTTCCTAAACAGTCATTTATCAACATCTTCATTGGTATCTCCAGATATAAATTCCACATATTCCGGCTCATTTGAACTGCGTTTTGTGCTTACTAATAGGAATTAAAAACTCTCAAAACTTATATTTTACTCAATTAAAGCCAGAAAGTAATAAACAATATTATTGCTCCGGAAACTAGTGCCAAAAAAATAATTACTTTATTTCGATACAGTGGCTGCTCCTTGTCAAATTGTTCTATAATAATTATGATGAGTATGATCAAGGTTTGAAAAATCCAGGATAAAAAGACCATTTATTATATCTCCAATCTTATTACTGCTTCAAAATTAAAGTGGTACATCGGGCAGTGATTGACCAAGTTACTGCACCCAAATGCTAGAGTGGCTTTCTTTTTTGATTTTTCGAGTTCTTGATCTCTTGTTCCAAGCAGATTGATTTCTCTGTACCTTACTTATACCTAATATATTTGCATAAATTATGCATACACAATATTTCTTACCTTGCATATTATTGAGAACAGAAAAAAGATAATAACAAATGTGGAAATACACACGTTTATTGCGTTTGTCTTCACTGTTTCATATCTAAGCCCAATATTTCGGAATTGACTTTCCTGTTATAATCTAAAAAAGGGGTGAAGAACTTGTGCTTTACTCATAATGTAATTGAAATACAAGCCCTTAAAATATGTGAAGAGATTAGGGAACACTCTATTTATAAACTGGTTAGTCTAGCCACTACTGGTGGTAAAAGCATTCAAATTAAAGAAAATATCCCTATACAAAGTAATTTATATTTACTTCCAGGTGAAACTTTGCCTTTGGTTACAAAGGTCATACTTGAAGATACTGATGGAAGGTGTTATTCTGTCAATGCAGATGAAGCAGGGCTACAGTTTGCAAAAGGCCTTATTACTTATAAAGAATATATACGCCTTCAAACTAAAGAAAAAAGACAGTTAACTACTATATTAATAGCCTCCGTGGGCACGTTTTTTTTAATGAGCTGGTCAGTTTTAAAGTTCTTATTTTAATAGTCTAAAAAAAGGAGTGCCTACTCCTTTTTATTTTTTCTTCAGACAAATTTTGTAAAATTCAGTGAATTTATTTATTGGCGAGTTTTTTAGGATTATTTATAGAAGGGTTCTTGAACCATTTAAGAAGGTTTGCATAATTTATTTACAGAAGAATTTGATAAGAAAAAGGATGCAGCTGTTAATTCAGCCTGCACCCTTTTTTTGACTTTTATTTGTTCTATAAGCCTGAAAATGACAGACACCTGAAAGTTTTGCATCACTCCATAATTTAAGGTTAACTACCTATGGAGTTCGATTGGACTTTATGTAAAATTCGGTCATATAGAAAAATGTATCCCAACTCTGAGTCTTCTTTTATGATGCACCTCATTTAATGGATAGATGAAATGCTTTCACAATGATCCCGTCGTTTGCTGGCTGAAAGTCAAATTGTGGTATTCTGACAAAACCCATACGTTCATATAGCAGCAAGGCAGATTTCATAAACTCTGCAGTATGTAAACCAATACACGGAAAGCCTTTAGCTTTTGCTCGCTGAATACACTCTCTCACTAGGGCCTCTGCAATACCTCTGCCTCTATACTCTGGGCTAACTGCAAGCATTCTAATTTCTGGATATTCTAACATATCGGCAAGCCCCTTATACGCATCTGACTTCGGAGGGAATAAAGCCACACTTCCAGCTATTTCTCCCTTTATTTCAGCTACTAAAAGTTCAACCCCTAGCTGTTCGTCAGCATCCGAGGATATAGCCATCTTAAGAGCTTCCCAGTGACCCAGGGGAATATTGTTTATATGTTCTTCATACGCCTGCACTCTTCTTTCACGAATAATTTCTAGTTCAGTATCTAATGCCTCACGAATTTTAACCATAATTTTAGATAGCCTCCTATTTTGCACCTTGATCCTACTCTTACGCCTGTCAATAACCTAATTAATTAAAAACACCCAAATTTCAGTGCCTAGAAAAAACGAACAAAACAAATAGTACTGGAGGAATGTCGCCAAATCATACCTCCATCACTTTATTTCCAGTTGTATCTTTCCCTTGGGTGTATAGGTGAAAACTCCATAAACTCTGCATATATTTCTGGTGTTTTGACCATATTTAACAGACCAAAAAGTATGTAATACACTACATACCTAAAAAGAAACAGTTTTACCAAAAGTATTTTACCTTGAAATAAACTCTCCGGAATAATAAAAAAGCAATTTAATTGAGTCTTGTATATATCCTGTGAGGCATTTTTTTATTTTTATGCTGTAGGCAGACTTAACCTACTATTTTACCACTCAACATGAGCACTAATTGACTAGTCCAAAATAAAGTATCAAGGTAACCATAAGTTATTCTTACGAAAAAAGAAGAGTATGACTCAGGACAATTAATGTGAGTCATACTCTTTTTCTAAATAACTAATCAACTTTAATTACCAACCTAGCGTACAGGTTTCCATTTTCGCAAAAATAATGTATTGCCAACTACCGAGACAGAACTGAAAGCCATGGCTCCTCCAGCGAGGATTGGGTTTAAAAGGCCAATTGCTGCAACAGGAATCAATATAACATTATACGCAAACGCCCAGAAAAGATTTTGTTTGATTTTTCTCATCGTAGATTTGGAGAGGCTGATTGTATCAACTATTCCCATCAAATCACCGCGCATTAACGTGATATCTGCTGCCTCCATTGCTACGTCAGTCCCTGTTCCAATTGCAATTCCAACATGAGCAGCAGCTAGTGCTGGCGCATCATTGATTCCATCCCCAACCATAGCTACAATTTTTCCTTCCTTC
The DNA here is from genome assembly GCF_018613175.1 of Bacillus sp. ISL-47. Lineage (NCBI taxonomy): Bacteria > Bacillati > Bacillota > Bacilli > Caryophanales > Bacillaceae > Bacillus > Bacillus sp. ISL-47. The sequence continues at coordinate 42,255 of NZ_JAGGQS010000090.1, forward strand.
TTTAATTTTTCAACCTCGGCTGATTTGTCCTCAGGAAGTACTTCAGCAAGTACTCTATCAACCCCCACCTGCTTAGCAATTGCTTCGGCTGTCAACTCATTATCGCCAGTTATCATAATTACTTCGATACCCATATTTTTAAGATGTTTAATGGCATTGGCAGATGTTTCTTTAACTGTATCAGCCACTGCTATTATTCCGGCTAGGCTGTCATCAACTGCTATTAGCATAGCAGTTTTTCCTTCCCCTTCAAGTTGTTCCATCCGGCCTAACGCAGAACCTATCTCTACATTATTTTTGATCATTAACTTTTTATTTCCTATAAAAACTTCTTGACCGCTGACACTAACTTGAATTCCATGCCCTGGGATGGCATTAAAGTTTTGGGTATCCTGAAGCTGAAGGCCTTTTTCTTTTGCGCCTTTTAAAATTGCTTCCCCAAGAGGATGCTCCGATCCTTTTTCTGCTGAAGCTGCTACCTGCAGTAATTCATCTTCAGAATATTTTCCAAAAGTTATAATATCGGTTACATCTGGTTCGCCTTTTGTAATCGTGCCGGTTTTATCCAGAACTACGGTAGTTACGCTCTGTGATGTTTGGAGGTGTTCAGCTCCTTTAATAAGAAGTCCATTTTCAGCACCCTTTCCTGTACCGACCATTACAGCTGTCGGAGTCGCCAAGCCTAACGCACAAGGACACGCAATAACTAGTACAGCGATAGTACTGACAAGGGCAGGAGTAAACCCTGCAATGAAATAAGTAATGACGAAAGTTGCCAAAGCAATTAGAATTACAATTGGGACAAATATTCCGGATATTTTATCAGCGAGTTTTTGAATAGGGGCTTTCGAGCCCTGAGCTTCTTCGACAAGTTTAATAATTTGAGCAAGTGCCGTGTCTTTACCAACTTTAGTAGCTTTAAATGTAAATGAACCATGTTTGTTTACCGTTGCTCCAATGACTGTGTCCCCTGTTCCTTTTGTAACAGGCATGCTTTCCCCTGTTAGCATAGATTCATCAACGGTAGTGTTTCCCTCAATTATTTCTCCATCAACAGGTACCTTTTCTCCTGCACGAACAAAAATCACGTCACCTGTTTGAACCTCTTCTAGGGGAATGTCGAGTTCTTCTCCATCCCGAATTACCCTTGCTGTTTTTGCTTGAAGTCCCATCAATGTTTTGATAGCTTCTGATGTTTGTCCTTTCGCTCTTGTTTCAAGGAGTTTTCCTAAAACAATCAAAGTCATAACGATGGCAGCTGCTTCATAATATAAAAATTGCCCTGTTCCCATAATCGTGACAATCAGACTGTAAAAGTAAGCCGCTGAAGTTCCCAGTACAACCAAAACAGCCATGTTGGCACTACCGCCGCGAACCGCATTATATGCATCACGGTAATAATGGCCGCCTACATAGAATTGTACTGGAGTCGCAAGAAGGAATTGGACCCAGGGACTCATATGAAAAAACATTCCATTGCCATACTCCATGGCAAAATCGGATATCATTTGAACTAAAAAGAATACGGATAAAATGGCCCCTACAGTAAACTTCCTTATTTGCTTTTTGTATTCTTTTTCCCTTACACTCCGCTCATAATCTTCATCTCTTTCGCCAACTACCTTTGCATCATAGCCGACTTTTTTTACAGCTGCTATTATTTGCTCGATATTCGTGTTTCCAGGAATGAACTCTATATTTGCTTTTTCAGTTGCTAAATTGACAGCTGCACTTGTTACCCCTTCGACCTTCTTTAATCCTTTTTCAACACGGGTTGCACACGCTGCGCATGTCATTCCTATAATGTCAAGCTGGACTTTTTCCTCCTGGACCCCGTAACCTGTCTTTTTTATTTTTGCAATGACATCGTCTACAGTAGCTGTATTAGGATCATACGTAACAGAAGCTTTTTCTGTAGCGAGATTAACACTCGCTTTTTGTACACCTGGAACCTTCGAAATGTTTTTTTCAATACGAGTTGCACATGCTGCACATGTCATACCAGTTATGCTCAATGTGACATTTCCACCGGCAGCATCAGTTTGCGTCTTGGCTATTGTTTGCTCAGCCATATTTGAGTTCCTCCTTTTAAACTGGATGTGAGGATAAATTTTCTTTAAGTCTTACTGAATTTGGATTCTTAATATACCCAATATGGGTATATTTAATTTAAAAAGAGAGGGTGCTGCGTTCAGCACACCCCATCTTTTATTTAATTTACATCATAGCCTTGATCATCAATTGTTTCCTTTATTTTATCCAAAGATACTTGTGTGGAGTTATATTCAACGTCAACTTTCCCACTTTCAAGGTGAACTTTCACATTGGAAACTCCAGGTAGTTCTCCGACACTGCCTTCAATCGCTTTAATACAATGGCCGCAAGACATTCCTTCTACATTTAATGTAACCTTTTCCATTATTAACAGCTCCTTTATTTTTTCATTAATTTTTGGACAGTAACAAGTACTTCATCTAATACATCCAAATCTCCTTGTTGAAGGCGGTCCACTACGCATCCCTTTAAATGCCCTTCTAAAAGAATTTTTGCCACGCTGTTTAAAGCAGACTGAGTTGCCGATATTTGGGTAATGACATCATCACAATAAGCATCTTTTTCAATTAAACCTTTTATACCGCGGATTTGTCCTTCAATTCGGTTTAATCGAACGACAAGATTGTTTTTAACCTTATCCGAATGGTGACTTTTTCTCTCACTTTCACTAGCGCAGCAGCTTTCTTCTTCAATTAGCAATGCATCCTTATTAATTTCAGTTAGCACTTAGTTTCCCCCTTACACGCTTAATATATCATACCCCCGTACCCTATGTAAATAGAGGAGATATATTTTTTTGTAAAATATGTCATTTTTGTTAACGATAAAATCAATGAATAACTTATATATTAATTTCCTTTAATACCGCCTCTTTCCCGATCCTGTTAACAAACTTATGAAACGCTTCTCTTTTCTTCGCCTGTTGCTGGTAAAATTCAATGATCTTTTCAACGGCTGAATATAAATCTTCTGGTTCAAGATTACTCATGAATAGGGACCCGGCTTCTGCATCTTTCCCTTTCGATTTTCCTCCAATATATAAATCATAATGATCTTTTACCTTCATTATGCCTATGTCATTTATGAGGGGTTCACCGCAGCCGACAGGACAGCCTGTATAGGCTGGCTTTAATGTGAAAGGGACAGGAATACCTGCTATACGGTCATTCAATTCTTTTGCTACCGGCATACCTTCTTCTTCTTCTCCTTTACAAAAGTTGCATGTCCGTAAACTTTTTACAAAACTTCCTACTGGATAACATCTAATCCCTGCCTGTTCAAACTCTGAGATAATCTCGTCTTTCTTCTCTTCTAATATGTCGATATATAGCTGCTGAAAAGTAGTCAGCTCAAGTTCATCCTGATCGTCCATATATTTTGCTATGATAAGCAACTGCTTTGCAGTTAGCTTTGCACCAAAATTAATGCCTCCATTTACAGCCAATTTTATTTTCTTTCTCTGATTTCCCATTACGTTTCTCCCTTCTTATGAAGTCTTTTCTAATAATTCGGAATGGCAATGGCAAGAGACGGAATGTCCGTTGTCAATAGCTTCCAAGACAGGTACTTGTGTATGACAGACCGCTTCTTTATGAGGACATCTTGCAACAAAGGGGCAGCCTTTTTCTTCTTTTGTGGAATCCACTTCTCCATCCAGAATCAGTTTCTCCCTATTTTTAATAAAATAGTTTAAATTTTTTACTACAGCCACAAGCGCTTTTGTGTAGGGATGAGAAGGATGCTGAATAATTTTTTTTGTAGGTCCTATTTCTACAATTTTCCCTTGATACATGACGGCAATTCGATCACACATATAACTGGCAGTAGATAAATCATGGGTAATAAACATCATTGTAAGGCCCATTTTCTTTCTTAAATCCAGCAGCAGGTTCAGGATTCCAGCTCTTACTGATACATCAAGCATGGACGTAGGTTCATCTGCCGCTATAAATGAAGGTTTTAATATTATAGCTCGCGCAATGGCAATTCTCTGTCTTTGCCCGCCGCTTAACTGATGTGGGTATCGATTAATAAAGTCTTCAGCTGGTTTTAGCTCAATAGCCTCAATCGCTTCTATGACTTTTTGATACTTCGTTTCGTAGGGCAAATCCTTTTCATGAGCGTTGATCGGCTCCATTAAAATATCAAGTATTCTCATACCGGGGTTTAATGTATCGTAAGGGTCTTGAAATATCATTTGCATCTTTTTTCTGATTTTGTTAGTCTCTGGTTCTTTTAGATTGCAAAGATTAACTCCTTCAAAGGATATTTCTCCTTCGGTTTCTTTCATAAGCCGCATAACCATTCTGGCAGTTGTCGTTTTGCCACATCCGCTTTCTCCAATAATTCCAAGTATTTCGCCTTGCTTGACTTCAAAATTGACATTATTAACAGCATAGACTTCGGTTTTTTTTCTTTTTAAAAAAGTTCCCGACTTTTTTATGAAGGTTTTTTTCAAATTGCTCACTTTTAAAAGGATGCTTTTATCCATGGTTTCCTTCCTCCTCTAAAAAGCAGGCTGTGTAATGTCCGTTTTTGATTTCTCTTAATTCAGGATTTTCCTGCCGGCATTTGTCAAAGGCATGGGGGCACCTAGTATGAAAACGGCAGGAATTAGGGGAATTCACCAAATTTGGTACACTTCCCGGTATAGTTACGACTTCCTTTTCCGGATTGCCTAAATCAGGTGAAGCGTTTAAAAGTGCTTGTGAGTATGGATGTCTAGGATTTTTTAAAATATCCTCTGTGGAAGCCCATTCTACGATGTTGCCTGCATACATAATGGCTATTTTATCGCATATAGCTGTAACCATCGGCAAATCATGAGAGATCAGGATGACGGATAGGTCCATTTTCTTTTGAAGGCTTTTGATTAAGGCAATTACCTGTGCTTGCGTTAAAACATCCAATCCCGTTGTGGATTCATCAGATATAACCAATTTGGGGTTACAGGCCAATGCCATAGCAATGGCAACCCTTTGTTTCATTCCTCCGCTGAACTCATGCGGATAGCTCCTCCACCTCTCCCCATCAATACCAACCAATTCGAGAAGAGTCTTCGTGCGCTGAAGTGCTTCCCGTTTGCTTACATTCTCGTGCAGCAAAATGGATTCCATAATTTGATCTCCTATTGTGAAAATAGGATTCAACGCGTTCATTGCACTTTGGGGTATAACCGAAATCTCTTTCCACCTCATGGAAGCAAGTTCCTTTTCAGAAGCCTTTATGAGATCTCTTCCATTTAATAGGACACGTCCCGATACCACTTTTCCAGGATATTCTATTAGCCTTAAAATGGATTGAGCAACTGTTGTTTTTCCACATCCAGACTCACCTATTAAACCGAGCATTTCCCCTTTATTGAGTGAAAAAGAAACATTCTCTACTGCCTTTGCAATGCCTTTATCCGTTTTAAAGTAGGTTGAAAGATTTTCTACTGATAACACGGTGTTCATAAATTAACGCTCCTTTCTCAATCGGGGATTCAGGATCTCTTCAAGTGAGTATCCAGTAAAAGCGAATCCAATGACCAGTGTTGTGATTAGTAATCCGGGAGGAAGAACCCACCAGATCCATGCATCTGTTAAAAACGCGCCTCTGGCCTGAGCATAATATAAAATGGTCCCCCAGCTTTTTGTAAATGGATCCCCAAGCCCCAAGAAGCTTAATGATGCTTCGATTAATATTGAATGGCTTGCCGCTAAAACAAATTGGGAAAGTGCTATGGGAATAACCCCTGGCAGAATGTGACGCCCTAAGATAACTTTAATGTTTGTGCCGATTGACTTTGCAGCCTCCACATATCCTTTAGTTTTTAGAGTTAGAACCTGCGATCTTATTACCCTTGCCGGACTCGCCCATGAAATTAGGCTAATAACCAGGACAATGTTCCAAAAACTAGGGCCAATAAAGGCGGCCAGTAAAATCATTAAAGGAAGAAAAGGTATAACAAGCACTAAGTCTACCAATCTCATTAAGAATGCATCTACTTTGCCGCCGTAGTAACCTGAAATGATTCCGACAAGGCAGCCAAGAAGAATGGAAATAAAAGCAGCAATGATACCAATTAATAAAGAAATCCTCGTGCCATATAGCAGTTCGCTTAAGATATCCTGTCCGACATCATTCGTTCCCAGCAAAAATTGGCTATTAGGCTTCGTAAAAGGAGCTCCAACTCGATCTGTTGGATCAAATGGAGCAAGGATTGGCGCTAAAAGGGCAATCAGCAAAAAAATCACTAAAAGAATTAAGCCAAACATGCCAATATTGTTAGATGTGAGAACTTGCCAATATTTCTTCCATCTTGAATTAACCATTTCGGCTTCCCACCTTTGGATCAAGTAAAGGATAAATTAAATCTGCCAGAAAGTTAGCAATGACTACACTGAATGTAATAATCAGGAATGTCGCTTGGATAAGAGGATAATCTCTGCTTAATACCGATTCAAACATAAGACGGCCTACACCCGGATACGCAAAGACGGTTTCGATCACAGTGGCACCGCCCAAGGTAAATCCTAAGCTAAGCATAAAGACAGTAGCCACAGGAAGTAGTGCATTTCTCATGGCATGTTTATATTTGATTACCTTTTCTTTTACTCCTTTTGCTTTGGCCATCATAATATAATCTTCGCCCAGGACGTTCAGCATTGAATACCGCATAATCATAAAGGTGCTTGTAACAGAAATTAGGATAAGGGTGGCCAATGGGAGAATCAAATGCTTTCCAATATCAATCAACCGATCCATTCCGGTATAGTTTGACCAAGCGCTTTCTGCTCCAAAAACGGGCAACCATCCTAACTGGGCAGAAAAGATAGATACTAATATCATGCCAACCCAAAAAGAAGGCATGGCACTTAAAAACATAAAGACCGTAAGAAGGTTGGCATCCGTTCTGGTTCCCCTGCGCCATGCGGAGATTGCACCAAACATGACACCAATAACGGTTGAGAGTACCAGCCCCAGGCCTGTCAGAAGCATTGTCCATGGGAGTCTCTCCATCAAAAGTTCTGAGATAGGTCGTTTTTGCTGATAGGAATATCCAAAGTCACCAGTGAAAATATTCTTTATATAAGCTCCATACTGCTCCAAGATGGAATCATTTAGGCCATATTTGTCTAATATAGCTTCTTTTTCAGCGCTGGACATAAATCCCACATCTTCTCCTGCTAAAAAAACCAATGGATTTCCAGGCATAAGACGGGGCAATAGAAAATTTAGCGTTAACATTAGGAAAATAACAATGAAATATTGCAAAAGCTTGCCAGCAATAAATTTCCCCAACTCTTTCACCTCCAAATATGTAAATGTCTTTAATAAGATTTCCCGTAAAAGAAATTGCTTTTACGGGAAATTATTTCAATTAAAAATCAAAATCATCATTGCCTGTATCTTTTTTCTTTCTTCTTAATAGAATAAAGCCAATGACAGCCACTAAGAGTATTAATCCAAATACGTATAATGAAGTGTTATTCCCTTCATTCTCTGTACTTGTATTTGCTGTTTTGCTATCTGTTGAAACAGCTGTGTCGCTGCTTGCCTTCCCATTATCAGGCAAATCAGATTTTTCACTCGAAACAAAGGATAGTTTGTTGATAATTCCCTTGCCTACCTGGAAGACATACTGATCATATTTTGCAGGATTAAAAGCACCAACAATCTCTTGGTAATAAAGAGGGATAATAGGAGCATCATTAGCAACAAAGGCTTGCATATCCTTGATTAGACTTAGACGTTCATTTTCATCGTATGTCTGTTTAAGTTTTTCCCCTAATTGGTCAAATTCAGGATTATTGTATCCCCCAATATTGACAGACCCAATAGCTGGATCAGAATGAAATAGATCATTCATTCGATCTGGAAATAGCTGCATGGTATTGGACCAGCTCCAGACACCAAGGTCGTAATCTCTTCCTTTGCTGACATCAAAATCAGGCCACATTAATGAGTCTACTGTAGTTGAATCCATTGCCTTCACAGCATTTTTGATTCCTACTTCATTTAATGCTTCAGATATTAATTCGGCAGTTCTTATTCTAATTGGGTTGCCTGAATAAACCAAAGTGGTTAAGTCAATTTTGTTTCCCTTTTGGTCTTCTCTAAACCCATCACCGTCTTTATCAATAAAACCAGCTTCTTCTAGAATTTGTTTGGCTTTTTCCTTATCAAAAACCGGCTTTACTTCGGAGTTGTAATACGCTGAGGAAGGATGAATAAAACCAGGGCTCCCTACTTCTGCGTATCCAAGCAGCACCGTTTCCACTAAATTTTCTTTATCAATGGCATAATCAATAGCTTGACGAAATGCGGTTTCCGTCATTGGATACTTCTCTGCATTAATTTGAAACAGGCTTGTACTATATCCTGGCCCCCTTACTACTTTCAAAGCAGGGTTGGAACTAAATTGTTCAACAAGTTCAGGAGATATACTTGATGAAATTACATCCAGCTCCCCTGCCCGAAGGGCATTATACATGGCGGTCGTATCTTCAATGATTGGGAATATTAACTCATTGATTGGCGGAGCACCTTTGAAATAATCATCGTTTGATTTCATTTTGTAGTACTGGCCTGATTTGTGTTCTTCCAGAATATAAGGTCCACTTCCAAGTGCATTCGTTTCATCATCAGGAGTACTTACTTCAGACCAGATATGCTGAGGCAGAATTGGCAAATCAGCAAGAGGCTGAATCATAAAGTTAGGGTCAGCTTGTGATAAAGTTAATGTAATGCCAGTTTCACCGCTTACCTCTATTGACTTAATTGTTTTTAAAGGATTTGTAAATCTTGACTTTGGGTATTTAATAAAATAGTCCATTGTGAATTTAACATCATTAGCAGTAAGAGGTTTACCATCATGCCACTTTACGTTATCATGCAGTGTTAGCTCATAGGTTAGCCCATCTTCGCTGACTTTGTAATCCTTTACCAGCCAAGGTTCCGGCTGATTATTTTCATCTAAATTAAAAAGAGTATCGTAAAGTAAATTAACCAGATCTAAGCCTGGATACCCAGTTACATATGTATATGGGTTTAATCCATTCTCATCTTTTGTAATGCCCACTTTCAATGATTGCACTTTCTCTTCCGCTAGAGCAGGATTGAAATTTGATAACAATAACAAAATTATTAATCCAACAATAAAAAATGTTTTCTTCATTTTCACTCCCCCTTTTAATAATCTATTTTTTTATTTGATTAGCTCCTGTAAATGAAAGTTACCTTCTCTCCTGTATGCTTCAGCAAGAGCAAAATGTCCATGAGTTGCCAGGCCATGATAAACATGAACAGCTTTGTCTAGCACTCTATGCATGGCTCTTCCTTTTTCTTGGAGGCTATTTAATTGGGAATATCCAGGAGATAAAATTTCAACAGTTTTGGAATCAAGCATTTCATCAAAATGCATACCACTGAATTCCATTTGGCTTTCAAGCATATCCATGGCCTTTTCTTTTTTCTCCCAAACTTGAGAAATATCAACGACTGTATTTGGGTGATGTGGTGTCATGTAATAGATGGTTGGAATTGGATGTGGGGACAAACCGGGTGTTTCTTCTAAGGCATAGTCTCTGCTTGCAAGTGCGATTGATTCAAGCAAAAGAATCATGGCTGGTCTACGGTCAGGATCTAAATCATGGAAAGAGTGTTCCGGATCTTGAGTAATAATTATGTCCGGCTTCACTTCACGGATTAACTGGATCAACTTAATCTTTGATTCTTTGCTTAAATCTACTGTCCCATACTCAAAATTTAAGAAAGAAATCTTTACCCCCAAAATCTCTGCCGCATTTTTAACTTGAGGCTGGCTCGGTTCCCTGCAAAGCATAATGCTAGCATATGACTCTCCCCCCTTTAAAACATTTTTGGCTAATGCTCCTCCGCATTCAACTACTTCCATTCCATAAACACCGAGAAATAAGATTTTTTGACCTTTTGACATTACATTTCCCCCTTCTCATGTACAGTACCCCACTATCGTATATGGGTATTAAAAACTATAATAAAACTAATTTACTATTTTGTAAATACCGAATGTTTTGAAAAATTATTTTATTTTTTTATTCATAGATTTTTTGGTATGGCCTGTCTGAAGCTTACATATCATGTAGCAAATAAAGAGGAGTTGATAATTTTGGGACTATATCAGTTATTTGTTCTAACAACAATAGCTGCTTCGGGAATCGCAGCCATTATCTTATCCATAAAATTCAGGCACCGATTAACTAAAATGCAAGCAATGGTTATTTCAATGGCAATGGGAATGAATATTGGTTTAACTGCTGGAGTCTTATTTGGATCACTTTATCAAGGTAATTTATATACTTCTACACTGGTTTCAGCAGGAATTGGGGTACTTGCTGGATTGGCAAGCGGAATAGTGTTTGGCATCCTGCCTTCATTAGAAGGATTTATGTCTGGTTTAATGGGAGGGATGATGGGGGCCATGCTTGGGGAAATGGTTTCTCAGGATCAAGCATCCACGCTGCTTAATATTTTACTCACTCTTACAACAAGTTCACTATTGCTATATAATATCCTATCAGCGAAGAATCCTATTAGTGAGAAAAAGTGGTTTCTAAAGCCTATTTTAACTTTCGTCCTTCTCTTTTCTTTTCTTTATTTTGGAAACCAGCTAGATAAAAGCACAGCATTCTCCTACTTTAATACGTCTCAGACAGAGAAGCGTCATGGAGAGCATGAAAATACTAATAACTTAAATGCAAATCAAATCGTCTTAACGGTTTATCCATCAAAATTTTCCTATACCCCTTCAGAAATAACGCTTAAAAAGGGGCAAGAAGCCTCTCTTACATTAAATAATCTAGATAATGCGGATCATGACATTGAAATAAAGGAAATGGCCGTTAAGAAATTGGAAAACAATCAACATGCTAACCATGGAACTGCTCAGGCTGACTTTCACCTGCATGCATCTGGAAAGAGTGAAGCCACTTTGAAATTTACACCTCTTGAGTCCGGGGTATTCGAATTTTATTGTTCTATTCCTGGTCATAAAGAAAATGGCATGATAGGTACTATTACAGTAAACTAAGAATGGTTATCCCTTCATATTGCTATAGGGATAGCTTTTTTTTCAGCTAACCTTACTTTATTTTAAGAGCGGTTAACAAGAGAGCTCGGATCGCGAAAGATTACAACATTCCTATTCGCTCTTCAGAGGATTATATTGATAGAGGATGAGGATAATCAGTGATAAACGACTGCTGGAAATGACCTGTTGCCACAAATATCCCTTTATCCAATTTATTATTAATAATTATTTTAGTTTAACTGGGAGTGAATTCATTTGCTTAATCAAATAAATAATTCCTGACTTCCTTTTGTGAAATAATTATTATGTTCTCCTATTAAAGACACCCCCTGGGGGGAAGTATAAGAACGAGGTGTAGTAAGAGTTAAAGATCATACCTTTTCTCCAGCTCTCTCCAACGTCACTTGCTTTAGCTATTGCAACTCAGCAGTCATTTTCTCCGAGTCCTGGTGTTTTAGTTCAAAGAGTTTACAAAAAAATGCTCATAACAGAAAAACTCTGAGCATTTTTGTGGTTAGTTTCTTGTTAATATTAATTAATTTATCTATCTCTTTTAAGGAATCTAGTTGATTAATGTACTATTATATTTCCCGTTCATTAACCCTTTCATTTTTTACGTTCTATTCTTTTCCGACTTCCTTACCTGCCCCTTCTTCAACAATGGTATCCCATGTTTTGCCTTCATCTTTCGTTGTATATACGTTTAGTTGATCTGTTGCAAACGAGAGTTCTTCATTGTTTTTATGGTTTACAGCTATATATGAGATATTTCCGTCTGCATTTTTGGGCATTGTGTAGTTAGATGACTTTTTATTTTGGATATTGATTCCTATAATTTCTTTGTCGCCTTTATTTGTCCCAACAATTACTCTATCATCACCTGCAAATACTGCCGCACTCACACTGTAGTCTGACAAAATCTGTTCAAACGTTTCCCCGTAGTTCTCAGAAAGATAAAGACCCTTATCCGTTCCGATTGCTACTACTCCTTTCTTTGAAGGATGAGCCGCTATGGCTAAAGGAGAGCCGGAAACCCCCTGCATGTTCATTACATTCCATGTTTCTCCTTGATCATACGTGTAATAAAATCCCTGTTCTTTCATTTTGGAATTAGGTTCAGGTGCAAAAACATAGATCTCTTCCGTTTCATACCCCACGGATAATGCATGGAAATCTACCTCCCCATCCAAATCAACAATTTCCACGGTTTCACCATTATCCTTACTTTTGACAATACCTAACGGGTTTTCCAAGTTGGAACCAGGAGCTGGATGGCCGCTGCTATAAAACCCATTCTTTACAGGTGAATACCCCATATAATCATTTTTCGGAACATCTGGTACGGACCAAGTCCCGTTAGAATATTCCCTTAAGCCATCATGAACTGCAGCAACTAATTTCTGACCGTCACCTGAATAGCTTAGGCCATGTAAGTCAGGAAACTTAATTTTATTTCCTCCGTTATTAGGAATAAGGATAAGAATAATAAAAAACCCCATTACCACAAGAAAGAGCCAGCCTAAGCCAAACTTTTGCTCTTTATTTTGTTTCTTCTTTTTAGCCATTTTTTCCCTCCTGATATTGAAATCTATTATTGATTTGCATTCATTACTAATATTCCTATAAATGTGTGCATTTTTTATGAAGTACTTGTGGTTTATTTAGATATAACCTGATCCTAGTAATACACTTTGACAGCAGTAAGAGGACAGAATAAAATTTATTGCTTAACTCAGTTATGCAGAAAATATGCAGTAACGGCCATTTTAAACCTTACATATAAATAAAATGGTTTAATAAAGGGAGGTATGGAAGTATGTATCCAGACAATCAACCGACGCAATATAAAGGAAATATTGGGGGACTTATGAAAGAAGGCGGTTCACTTTTGCACACAATCCAGCATTGTGAAGCAACATGTGAACATATGGTCACCCACTTGATTTGTCATCATCATGGTGAAAGAAGAAATTTTCAAATACAGCTTTTAAGAGACTGTGCCGACATATGTACCCTTATGGCCAAGTATCTTGCACGGAACAGTTGTAACGCAAAATTACTGGCAAGTGTATGTGCTTATATTTGTGAACTTTGCGGCAATGAGTGCGCAAAATTCCCTGATCTTATGTCACAGCATTGTGCTAGAGTTTGCCTGCATTGTGCACATGCTTGCAGAGCATATGCAGCATGATACAAAAAATTCCAATTATAACTTTGTAAAAGGTTCTCCCTATTAAAAATATAATCATTAAGTTTTTTAAGATTCTTAGAAACTTCTTATCTAAGTACTCGCAGTTAAGAGAAGATTATTAACCTCGAATACTTTCCATAAAATCAATTCAAACATGTGGGTGGGCTAACCTTAGCATAAGACAACCAAAGCGAAGCATAATGGTCATGTTTCGCTCTGGTTTAATCGTTATGTCACTTCCCCTAATAAGAATAGCTTCTTGCTGTGTTAGCTTTGAGCTCAGTAAACAAAATACCGTGAAGCAGGGTCTATTTGTATAACTTGATTATCTGAAAACAGGGTATAACCTACCTTCCTACAATAGTAGAAATTCCGCTAGGCGCCACCTGATGGGGTTTTTTTAGCCTTTCAAAGGCTGCAAATCTCCATCCGCTAAGTACTCACTTTCAAAAGAATATTTCTTTTCTGCATACACTTGGTGCCATACCATGAACATAAGAACAGTCCAGATTTTACGGCTGTTATCTGCTTTATCCTGACAATGATCATCAAGAAGCCTTAGCACATATTCTTTGTTGATCAAATGGTCTGTGCTGCTTTCACGAATAATATTTTTTGCCCAATCGTTCATTTCATCTTTCAGCCAATGGCGGATTGGAACCGGGAAGCCAAGCTTTTTGCGATTTAACACATGATCAGGCACAACACCTTCTGCCGCTTTGCGAAGAATGTACTTCGTTGTGCCATTTGCCGTTTTCAGGCTGGTCGGTATGTTGGAAGCCACCTCAAACACTTCTTTATCTAGAAAAGGAACACGAAGTTCAAGTGAATGGGCCATCGTCATTTTGTCAGCTTTTAATAAAATATCTCCGCGCATCCATGTGTGA
>NZ_JAGGQS010000091.1:0-15545 GCF_018613175.1 Bacillus sp. ISL-47
CAAAGATCAATCCGTCGCTCAGAAGCGACTTTATTAATATATCATTCTCACAACCAGATGTCAACAACTTTTTAAAAGATGTTTTTCATCACTTCATTGTGACGACCTTTAATATAATATCACCACATTAAACAGCTGTCAACAAGTCCATCAAAAAAATATCAAAAATAAAAACAGCCGCTTTTATTACGGCTGTCATCCTTATATTACCCACGTTTGAATGGCTACAAGAGCAAACAATCCCGGTATTCCTAAGAAACCGGATATGGCTGAGGTGGCAAGGTTTATGGGTACATGTATGCCGAACTGGTTGCCAAACGCATTTAAGAAAAATAGAAAGAGTGCTCCTATTATCAGCTTAATGGCTCCCTGCCCGATTAATCTTACCGGTTTTACAGGCGCCCCAATAAATAGAAGCAATAATATTAATCCTCCCAATATGGAGATCACAACAATAGGATCCAAAAGAAAAATCCTCCTCTCAGGAAACTTGTACTATTAATTTATGAATAACATGTACAAAAAAGACCTGAGAGAAGGACAAGTGTATTGATTTTATTTATAGTTTTAAATCCTTTGGTGTACGAAGCTCTAGAAACTTACATACGGACCTTTACATTCCTGTTTTTTGCTTCTTTAAATAGAAAGAAGTACTTCGCTTCAGCCAATTTTGCCTGGCTGATTGCTTCAGGGGATGGATCAAAGCTTTTTTCTACCAATGACTTCTGATTGTTCCATTCTGTTTTTAACCCGTTCAGCTGATGTAATAGCTTCTCGTCGAATTCTTTGCGAAGCCATCCTTTTTTTCGAAAAAACATGGATCCCGCCTCCGTGTTTAAACTTCTCGTCGCCCTTCTAACGCTTTCGATAAAGTTACTTCGTCAGCATACTCCAGATCTCCCCCTACCGGAAGGCCATGAGCGATGCGTGTAGCCTTTATGCCAGACGGCTTAATCAAACGGGAAATATACATGGCGGTAGCTTCCCCTTCAATATTTGGATTGGTGGCAAGAATAATCTCTTGTACCGTTTCATCCTGAAGCCGCTTTAATAAGTCAGGGATATTGATATCCTCAGGCCCAATCCCATCCATCGGAGAAATCGCACCATGGAGGACATGATACAAGCCGTTATATTCTTTCATCTTTTCCATAGCAATGACATCTTTAGGATCCTGCACAACACAGATTACCGTTCTGTCTCGCCTTTGGTCCTCGCATATATAACATGGATCCTGATCAGTAATATGGCCGCAGACAGAGCAGTAAGTTAAGTTTCTTTTAGCATTCACAAGTGCCTTTGCAAAATCGAGTACGGTATCTTCTTTCATACTCAAAACAAAAAACGCCAGACGTGCAGCCGTTTTCGGGCCGATTCCGGGCAATTTCATAAAGCTGTCTATTAGCTTTGATATTGGTTCAGGATAATGCATGTATATTTTCCTCCTATAAGAAAAGGAAAAGCGCCGCGAGCATGACAGTCTGCTGATTAAATCAGACTTTGTTCGCTGACGCCTGGCCTGTCTCTTCCCTGAGTTCTGCTTTTTGCCAGTGCAGCACGCAAGAAAGATTTTTTCAGGAACTTTCCTTAAAACATTCCTGGCAGGTTCATCCCTTTAGTAAATTGGCCCATTGTATCGTTTGTTAAGTCTTCTGCTTTTTTCAATGCATCGTTAGTAGCAGCAAGCACTAAGTCCTGAAGCATTTCAATATCTTCTGGATCTACTACTTCTTCTTTAATATTCACTTCTAAAACTTGTTTGTGTCCCGACACAATAACGGTAACCATTCCGCCGCCAGCTGTTCCCTCAATTCTCTTTTCGCCTAGCTCTTCCTGTGCTTGAGCCATCTTTTTTTGCATTTTTTGCATTTGTTTCATCATATTTTGCATATTTCCCATTCCACCGCGCATTTGTACATACCTCCAAATATTTTTATTCTTTAATCTCAATCAACTCAGGACCGAAAAGCTTTACTGCTTCAGATACATGAGGCTCTTCCTCACTTTTGCTGAAACCTTCGCCTGCATCTTCACCGTCACGCTGGTTGCGCACGAATTCCTCCCTGACCTGCTGCCATTGGTCATCAGGTATGCCTACCAGCTGAATTCTTTTTCCTAAAAGTTCAAATAACACGTTAGCCAATGTTTCTAAAAATCTGCTATTATCCATTGCCATTTGGCAGTGAATTTCATACTTGAATTTGACAATAAGGGCTGTTTCTGATGCTGCAACCGGCTCAGCCTCATTTAAAAGGGCAGCCTGAGAACGCATCTGATTATGGACAAGCCGATCCAGCATTTCTCCCCAGCGGCTTTTTATAGCAATCAAATCATTTTTTGTGGCTTGTTTAAGAACCTCTTTTACTTTGCCAACAGGTGCCTGGAATCCTTTGCGGGAGCTCCTTTGGGGCTTTTTCTGCACAGCCGCCGATGCAGCACCATCTTCTTTTGCCATAATACCGTTTTTCTTTAATTCTGTCAGTTCATGTTCCAGCCGTTCTATTTTTTGCATTAGCGGCTTGATGTCTGCAGATTCCCCAGACTTCTCTGTTTTTTCAAGCTGGCACAGCTTCACAATAGCTACCTCAAGAAAAATTCTTGGGTGATTTGTCCACCGCATTTCCTGTTGTGCTTTATTTAAAACCCCAATCAGCTCGTAGAGTTCTTCTGGTTCCATTTCTTGTGAAAGCTGCTGGAAATCATCATCAAGCATGACTCTCTCTAAAGATTCCTCGAGCCTTGGAGCCGCTTTGTATAAGAGCATATCCCGGTAATAGAGGATAAAGTCTTCAATAAAACGAGACGGATCTTTCCCCTGGAAAAGAAGTTCTTCAAGAAACTCAAGACCTGATGCCGCGTCCCTTTCCCTTACAGCTCTTGCAAGTTTATTTAAAAACCCCTGTGATACAGCACCTGTTACAGATAAAGCATCCTCTACAGTCACCTTTTCCTGGCTGAAGGAAATCGCCTGGTCAAGCAAGCTCAAGGCATCACGCATTCCACCTTCTGCCGCTCTGGCGATGATCTGCAAAGCCTGTTCCTCACAGGCTGCACCTGTTTCATCTACAATTAGCTTCATTCTCCCTACGATTGCCTGTGCGGTGATTCTTTTAAAATCAAAACGCTGACACCGGGAAATGATGGTAAGGGGAATCTTGTGAGGTTCAGTAGTCGCCAATATAAAAATAACATGCTTTGGCGGCTCTTCAAGAGTTTTTAGCAGGGCATTAAAAGCTCCAATGGAAAGCATATGCACTTCATCCACAATGTAAACCTTAAACTTTACAGCATTGGGTGCATATTTAACTTTATCCCTTATGTCCCTGATTTCCTCTACACCATTATTGGACGCAGCATCAATTTCAATAACATCAGGTATCGAACCATCAGTAATTCCTCTGCAGGCTGCACATTCATTACATGGTTCGGTTACCGGTGCCTTCTCACAGTTAACGGCCTTGGCCAGTATTTTAGCTGCACTCGTTTTACCGGTTCCTCGAGGACCTGAAAACAAATAGGCATGTGATATCTTCTGCTGAAGCAGGGCGTTTTGCAAAGTCTTTGTCACATGTTCCTGCCCAACAACATCTATAAACTGCTGTGGACGCCAAACACGATATAAAGCTTGATAACTCATTGATACGCCCCCTTCCTATGTATAGTCCTTCATCTATTATAACGTATCTAATTTCCTTTTTACAAAAGGTAGAGCAAATAAAATTCACTAATCTTTAAAGCACTTTTGCACACACAAAAAACTCACCCTTTGCAGGATGAGTTTAATATACAATATAAACTGCCGTGCACCTTCCGTCGACTGACGCCCATAGGCGTTACTTAAGCAGTTAGCTCGGCCCAGGCAACCCTGCGGCACATGGGAGCGTCCACTTAATGCTGCTTCCTTCCGGACCTGACATGGTTCATGGATTCCCATTGCGCAGGACCCAGGCGTCAACACCACTTACTTAAGGCAGGCCCTACAGGACATCAGCCTCGGGAAGGGATTCAGCCTCGCTAGAGCGGATTGCGAGTACAGGGCACCGCTACCTCCCCGCCTAGCACGGCAAAGTTGATACCATATTTAGTTGCGTCTTATCCGACGCATTTATAAGTATACTAAGATTCAGCTGAAAAAGCAATGCCTATCCATTGTCAATTCCTGTATCATGTTCCAGCTCCCGCAATTGCCTTTTCTTTTTCTCTTCCTTTTTCCGCTTTCTCAGTTCCCTGAAAAAGTTTGAGAGCAGTTCACCACATTCTTCCTCAAGCACACCAGCCACCACCTCGCTCTGGTGATTGAAACGTTCGTCCTGCAAAAGATTCATAAGAGTGCCGGCACATCCGCCCTTAGGATCCTTCGCACCATAAACAACCCTTTTAATGCGTGATAAAATGATAGATCCTGAACACATGGGGCATGGCTCCAGTGTCACATAAAGGACTGCATCCTCAAGTCTCCAAGTCCCCAGCTTTTTACAAGCTTGATCAATTGCGAGCAATTCAGCATGGGCAATGGCATTTTGGTTGGACTCCCTTAAATTATGGGCACGTGCAATAATTTCACCATCCAAAACAATTACAGCACCGATTGGAACTTCTTCCAGCCCTTCAGCAATTTTAGCTTCCATAATTGCTTCACGCATATACAATTCTTCTGCAGTGCCAGCTGCTTGCTTCAAATGACTTCATTCCTTCTTCTTTTTTATATGTATCTAAATCTAAATCCCTGTGTAAAAGCTGAAATGTAACCAAAAATAACAGGGAAGGAGTGATTATATGAGAAAATCACAGCAAATCTCGCCTGCATTAATTATTATAGACATGATTAATGACTTTAATTTTAACCATGGAAGGATACTTGCTAAAAAAGCATTGGAGATATCAGGGCCAATTATAAAATTAAGATCGGCATTCCATGAACAAAATCTGCCGGTCATTTATGTAAATGACCATTATAACTTGTGGCAGGCTGATCTGCACACGATTATAAACTATTGTAAAAATCCGCTAAGCGAACCTGTCCTTCGCCAGGTTCATCCAGCGCAGCATGATTATTTTTTAATAAAGCCAAAGCATTCTGCTTTCTATGGAACTGCGTTAAATACGCTGCTCCATCAGCTCGGAGTTAACACACTCGTCATGACCGGAATTGCCGGCAATATTTGCGTTCTTTTTTCCGCCAACGATGCGTATATGAGGGAATACCTATTATACATCCCGCATGATTGCACAGCCTCCAACGATGACCATGATAACGAAAACGCCCTTAAGATGATGGAAAAAGTATTGAAGGCAGATATAACTTCCTTTGCTGAAAGTAATTATAGCATTTCTTCTATGTTTTCTTCATAACTGTGTAAATTGCAGGCTTACCATTACTGCTAACACGAAAAGTGGTAATATAAATGGTTGAATAAAACAGCTCTCGTTTACAGGAAGCTGTTTTTTCATTATTCGGAAATCTGTCAGTGATTTTCTTATTTCCATCCTTAATTCCATATCCCTTCCACCGTATAGTGTGTTAAAATAATTTTTGTGTCGTTTTGAACGTAACGTATTGATTTTAAGCAAATATCCTGTCTAATATAGTTGAATTAAATAGAGAAAAGGCAGAGTAGGAGGACAATCTTATGGGGGGAATACCTTTTATAACAGTTGAGGGGCCGATTGGCGTTGGGAAAACATCTCTCGCTAAAGCGATCTCCGAAAAGTTTCAGTATGCACTATTAAAAGAAATTGTTGATGAAAATCCTTTTTTAGGAAAATTCTATGAAAACATTGAAGAATGGAGCTTCCAAACTGAAATGTTTTTCCTCTGCAACCGGTATAAACAACTGGTTGATATAAACAATCACTTCTTAAATCAAAATAAGCCTGTTGTGGCTGATTACCATATATTCAAAAACTTGATTTTTGCACAGCGTACCCTGAACCAGAATGAGTACCAAAAGTACTTAAAGATATACGATATCCTTACCGGCGATATGCCAAAGCCAAATGTCATTATTTATTTGAATGCCAGTCTTGAGACATTGCTCGACCGAATTGAGCTAAGAGGCCGCGAAATCGAGAAAAATATTAGCCCGTTATATTTAGAGCAATTATCCCTTGATTATGAAACTGCTATGAATGAGTTCGAAAGGCAGCACCCTGACGTTCCAGTCATTCGTTTTAATGGCGATGATCTGGATTTTGTTAAAAATGAAGCAGACTTAATGCATATATTCAATACACTATCCACATCATTAAAAAAGAGGAGCATACAATTATGAATCTAAGGCAAAAATACGAGATTCCCTCAAATTCCGTTATTACAATTGCAGGAACGGTCGGAGTCGGGAAATCCACGATGACCAATGCACTTGCGAACGCACTCGGGTTCCGAACATCTTTCGAAAAGGTAGACACGAACCCTTATCTTGATAAATTTTATGCAGACTTTAATCGCTGGAGTTTCCATTTGCAGGTTTACTTCCTTGCTGAGCGGTTTAAGGATCAAAAAAGAATCTTTGAATATGGCGGTGGCTTTGTCCAGGATCGTTCCATATATGAAGATACTGGCATCTTTGCTAAAATGCATTTTGAAAAAGGCACAATGTCCAAAGTAGACTACGAAACGTATACAAGCTTATTTGATGCAATGGTCATGACACCATACTTTCCGCACCCTGATTTGCTTATTTACTTGGAGGGCTCGCTTGATGATATTCTTTCACGCATCCAGGAGCGCGGCCGCCCGATGGAACAGCAAACTCCCATTGCGTACTGGGAAGAAATGCATCAGCGTTACGAGAATTGGATCAACAGCTTTAACGCATGCCCTGTCCTCCGCCTGAATATCAATGATTATGACATTATCCAAAATGAGCAATCCATTGAGCCAATTGTTGAACGTGTTTCTTATTTTCTCAGACAAACTCAATTATTAAAGAAATAAACCGCTTAGAAGCGGTTTTTTTTGTACCTTTAAAAAAGGATACAAAAAAACCACTGCATAAGCTGCAGCGGTTTTATGTATCTCCAATATTTATGCGCGTGTTAGATGTCAATTAAAATGGAGGAGGAAAGGGGATTCGAACCCCTGCGCGGTTTGACCCGCCTGTCGGTTTTCAAGACCGATCCCTTCAGCCAGACTTGGGTATTCCTCCGCATCGACAAGAAATAATATACCACCTCTAAAAAAAGATGTCAACATATTTTATAAAAAAAACGAGCGGGTTTTTAGGCCCGCCCAAAAATGAAGATTATGGCTTAATGACTTCACGGTTACCCATGTAAGGACGCAATACTTCCGGAATAATGACACTTCCGTCTGCCTGCTGGTAGTTTTCCAAAATGGCTGCCACCGTGCGGCCGATCGCAAGGCCAGAACCATTTAAGGTATGAACATGTTCCGGTTTGCCTTTAGCCTCGCGGCGGAAACGGATATTTGCACGTCTTGCCTGGAATCCTTCAAAATTACTGCAAGAAGAGATCTCCCTGTATGTGTTATAGCTTGGAATCCAAACTTCTATATCATACTTTTTCGCAGCCGTGAATCCGAGGTCGCCAGTACACATGCTCATGACTCTATATGGAAGCCCCAGCATCTGAAGTACCTTTTCTGCATGGCCTGTCAGCTTCTCCAATTCATCATAAGACTCTTCCGGCTTAACAAACTTTACAAGTTCCACCTTGTTAAATTGATGCTGCCTGATTAATCCGCGTGTATCGCGTCCTGCAGATCCAGCTTCTGAACGGAAGCATGCACTGAATGCCGCATAATTAATCGGAAGCTCCTCGCCAGTCAAAATCTCTTCTCTGTGCATATTTGTGACAGGCACTTCTGCCGTAGGAATTAAGAAATAATCTTCGCTTTCAATTAAGAATGCATCTTCTTCGAACTTCGGAAGCTGTCCCGTTCCTGTCATGCTTGCGCGGTTAACCATGTATGGAGGAAGCACCTCTTTATAGCCGTGCTCTTCCGTATGCAAATCAAGCATGAAATTGAATAAGGCACGCTCCAGGCGAGCCCCCAGACCTTTATAAAATACAAAGCGGCTGCCTGTTACTTTGCTTGCACGTTCAAAATCAAGCAGGTCCAAATCTGTTGCAACATCCCAATGCGCTTTAGGTTCAAAATCAAATTCACGGACATTTCCCCACTTGCGGATCTCCACATTGTCATCCTCTGTTTCGCCAACAGGCACGCTCTCATGTGGAATATTGGGGATGCTTAGCAGTAATTGATCCAATTCTTCCTCAACCGTACGGAGCTCCTCATCCAGTGCTTTAATTTTATCGCCAACTTCTCTCATTTCGGTGATTAAATGATCCGCATCCTGCTTCTCGCGCTTTAATGCAGCAACCTGCTGGGATACTTCATTTCTTTTGCTCTTCAGCTGTTCAGCCTGAACGATTAACTCTCGCCTTTTTACATCGAGATCCTCAAACTTTCCGAGGTCTGTTAAATCTTCTCCCCGATGCTGAAGCTTATTTTTCACTTCTTCAAAATTAGCTCTTAAATACTTAATGTCCAGCATTCTTTAAAACCTCCTGAGTATAAAAAATGATTAAAACACAAAAAACTCCCGTCCCCAAAAAAGGGACGAGAGTTACCCGCGTTGCCACCCTAGTTGAAAGCTTAAGCTTTCCACCTTAAATCCATAACGGTTTTAACCGAAGGCACTTACTTATCTTAGCAGTAAAACTGCTGCCGATTGTTCCATGCCTTGCTCGAGGATGGATTCGCAGGGTTTATTCACCGGTTCCCACCAGCCACCGGCTCTCTTCAGAACAAATTCCTGTTACTAGTTCCTCTCATTGCTTTAGCTATAAGAATTTTTGTAATTCATAATGTACTACAATTATGTTCCTTTTGCAACCAAAATATTCAAAATTAAGATTGCTTATATTCTTTGATCATCTCAATGAAATATTCCGTAAGGCGATGATCATCTGTAAGCTCTGGATGAAATGAGCATCCAAGGAACCGGCCTTCACGGGCAGCCACAATACGGTTATTGTGTTTAGCGAGGATTTCTACATTTCCCCCTGCTTCAACAATATGCGGAGCACGAATAAAAACTGCTGCAAAATCCTCGGCTACTCCAGCGATATCAAGATCTGCTTCAAAGCTTTCTCTTTGGCGTCCGAAAGAATTTCTCTCAACCTGAACATCCATTACACCAATATGCGGCTCTTCATAACCAATTACGTTATTTGACAAAAGGATCAAGCCTGCACAGGTTCCGAACATCGGCTTGCCTGAACGTGCAAATTCCTTAAGACTATCCATAAAATCATATTTATCAATCAGGCGGCGCATTGTTGTACTTTCACCGCCAGGCAAAATAAGCCCGTCCACCTCTTCAAGCTGCTCTTTGCGCTTAACGACTACAGCTTCTGCACCGCATGCCTCAATAGAGCGCACATGCTCTCTTACAGCACCCTGCAGCCCTAAAACTCCAACCTTTATCATACCTATTCTCCTTACCAGCCGCGCTCCTGCATACGAGCCTCAGGAGCCAATGAAGCAATTTCGATTCCCTTCATTGGTGTGCCAAGCTCTTTTGAAAGTTCAGCAATTAATTTATAGTCTTGGTAATGTGTTGTTGCTTCAACAATAGCACGTGCAAATTTAGCCGGGTTCTCTGATTTGAAGATACCAGATCCGACAAATACACCGTCAGCTCCAAGTTCCATCATCAAAGCCGCATCTGCAGGTGTTGCCACACCGCCTGCTGCAAAGTTTACGACCGGAAGGCGCCCAAGGCTTCTGATTTCCAAAAGAAGCTCATATGGCGCTCCCAGAAGCTTAGCTTCAGTCATTAATTCATCTTCATTCATACCAACAACCTTGCGCACCTGTGCATTCACCTTACGGATATGACGAACAGCTTCGACAATATTTCCAGTTCCAGGTTCGCCCTTTGTGCGAAGCATGGATGCTCCTTCGCCGATACGGCGGGCAGCTTCGCCTAAATCACGGCAGCCGCAAACGAAAGGAACTGTATAATCTCTTTTGTTAAGATGGTATTCTTCATCAGCAGGAGTTAAAACTTCACTCTCATCTATGTAATCTACACCCATCGCTTCAAGCAAACGAGCTTCAACAATATGTCCGATACGCGCCTTCGCCATTACCGGGATTGAAACTGCGCCCATTACTTCTTCAACAATACGCGGGTCTGCCATGCGCGCCACGCCGCCTGCCGCACGGATATCAGAAGGAACACGTTCTAGTGCCATTACCGCTACTGCACCAGCTTCTTCTGCAATTTTTGCCTGCTCTGCGTTAACAACGTCCATAATGACGCCGCCCTTTTGCATTTCTGCCATTCCACGTTTAACTCGATCTGTACCTGTCTTCATGTTTATCCCCCTTCATAAATACCATCTGCTATTGATGGGTTAAATATTAAGATAAAAGTAATTTTTCAAAAAAAGGAAAATACAATCTTTTACTCGGAATTTTCCCTATTGAAAATATGCAATGAAAAAGGGCTCCTGTCAAGACAGGAAAGCCCTTTTCTTAAAACCAACCTTTTACAGTTGAGGAAACACTGCCCCAAACATCTCCAAAAAAACCGCCGATGCTCCGCATCGTAAGGACAAACCAGTTTGCTTTTTCAACATTTTCAGCAGCTACCACATCTACTTGAATATTGCCTTTTCCTTTATCAGACAAGAATTCCAGCTTTCCATCCTTGGCAGACTCTAGAGTTAAATAGCCAATCTTTTCTCCTTTTTTAATAGGAGCCGTTAATTCGCCATCTTCGTTTAATTTCTTTTTATCAAGGACAAGGACTGGTTTATAATTTTCTTTTTCACCATTCTTTACAACCATTTCAATCGGATCCTTGGATACGATCTTTACCTTATCTTCTTTTCCTTTTACTACAGGAACAGTTTTCTGCCCTTTTACCTGGTAGTTCTCAGGCACAATTTCTTGTTTCGCAAAGTTGCTGAATCCATAATCAAACATTTTCTTTGTTTCATCAAATCTTGATTTATATGTTGCCTGTCCATTCTCACCTTTGGCATTCATAACGACACTTATAAAACGGCTGCCATCTCTTAGGGCAGTACCAGTAAAGCAGTATCCGGCAAAATCAGTTGTACCCGTTTTAAGGCCATCTACGCCTTCATAGCCGAATACAAGCTCTGGAAGCATCCAATTCCAGTTGTCCATCTTAATTTCATCATCAGTACCCTCTCTGAACTTCTTTGTAGGGGTACTGGCTGTTTCCAATACTTCAGGGAATCTGTTAATTAATTCTTTAGCCAGCATAGCTGTAGCTCTTGCTGACATCACATTCTCTTCTTCAGGTCCGCCTGCAGGAGGAGTTCCTTTTAAATCACGGTTATTCAAGCCTGTTGAATTTACAAATTTATAATCTTTCAAACCAAGTTCTTCAGCTTTTTCATTCATCATTTTGACGAAATTCGTTTCTGAACCTGCAATCGTTTCTGCAATCGCAATCGTAGCGCCATTAGCAGAGTAGATTGTCATCGCTTCATATAACTCACGAATATTGTATTTCCCGTCCCTGCGTAAAGGCACATTGGATAGTGCTCGATCTTGCGAAACCTTCCACACATATTCACTAACGGAATATTCCTGTTCCCATTTTACTCGGCCTTCTTCAACAGCCTCAAGGAGCAAGTATTCTGTCATAATCTTTGTCATACTGGCAATCCCCAGTACTTTATCTGCATTTTTTTGATATAAAATCTTTCCGGTCTCTGCATCTACTAAAATAGCAGCATCAGCATTAATATTTAAAATATCTTCTGCATTCGCTTTATTTATACCAGGCAAAAGACTTAATAACATGACCAAGGCAAGGAATCCAGCAACAGACTTACGATAAAATGTTTTTTTCAATTTACTGCCCTCCAACGTTTTAATACACTTTTGTTATTTTATCATAACTCTTATTTAAAAAATAGATAGAGTAATTACCTATTCCTGCCTTATGGAAATGGCATGTTAGACCCACTTCTTTTATTAATATTTTCCTAGTTCCTTTTCCTATTCTTTCATTCATAATAAAATGCTGTTTTCGCAAAGTTTGTTGCTTACAAACTAGTTTAATTACTGAGTTGATTGGAGNNGAGCTCAGTTCCTCCCCGCGGGTTCGCTGCGTGACTGGAGCGGAAATCAACGGGCTATCTTTAGAGTCCAAAAACAACAATCTATACAAAAAGAGCCTAAAAAAAACAGAAAAGGTTTCCCTTCTCTGCTTTCATAAAGATTATAATGAGTAATTTGGCGCTTCCTTTGTAATCTGCACATCATGAGGATGGCTTTCCCTTAAGCCTGCACCTGTCATTTTAATAAATTGTGCATTTTCACGGAGATCCTTCAAATCCTTTGTCCCGCAATAGCCCATACCTGAACGAATTCCTCCGATAAGCTGGTAGATCGTCTCAGCAAGAGGCCCCTTATAAGCTATGCGTCCTTCAATTCCTTCTGGCACAAACTTTTTATTGTCTTCCTGGAAGTAACGGTCTTTTGAACCTTTTTCCATAGCTGCGACAGAGCCCATGCCTCTATATACCTTGAAGCGTCGCCCTTGGAATATTTCTGTTTCACCAGGGCTTTCAGAAACTCCGGCAAGCAAGCTTCCGAGCATCACCGCATGGCCGCCTGCTGCCAAGGCCTTCACGATATCTCCTGAGTATTTAATGCCCCCATCAGCTATGATTGCTTTGCCATGCTTGCGCGCCTCAGTTGCACAGTCATAAACAGCTGTAATCTGTGGAACACCTACCCCTGCAACAACACGTGTTGTACAAATAGAGCCTGGTCCAATTCCTACCTTCACAATATCTGCACCTGCTTCAATCAAATCCTTTGTAGCTTCAGCGGTTGCAACATTTCCTGCAATAATGGCCAAATCAGGATATGTATTGCGAATTTCACGTACTGTATCCAGGACACCTTTTGAATGGCCGTGAGCTGTATCCACCACAATGACATCCACATGGGACTTAACAAGCATTTCAACCCGCTTCATTGTGTCGCCAGTAACTCCAACTGCAGCACCTGCCAGCAGGCGTCCGCGTTCATCCTTTGCAGAATGCGGGAACTCAATAACTTTTTCAATATCCTTAATTGTAATTAATCCTTTAAGAACTCCATCATTATCGACAAGCGGCAATTTTTCAATTTTATGCTTTTGAAGTATTTTTTCTGCTTCGTCTAATGTTGTTCCAACAGAAGCAGTCACAAGGTTTTCTTTCGTCATCACATCTGAAATTTTAATCGAATAGTCCTGAATAAAGCGGAGGTCACGATTTGTCAAAATGCCAACAAGTTTTTGTTCCTCAGTGTTGTTTACAATTGGAACACCGGAAATCCGGTATTTCCCCATCAAATGCTCTGCGTCAAATACTTGTTGTTCTGGAGTGAGGAAAAATGGGTCTGTAATAACGCCGCTTTCGGATCGTTTTACTTTATCTACTTGATCCGCCTGCTGTTCAATGGACATATTCTTATGAATAATTCCCAAGCCGCCCTGGCGTGCCATTGAAATGGCCATTTCTGCTTCTGTAACAGTATCCATCCCGGCACTGATTATCGGGATATTGATTGAAATCTTTTCAGTCAAGTTCACTTTCAGGCTAACATCGCGCGGCAATACCTCTGATTTCGATGGAACAAGCAATACATCATCAAAAGTTAAACCTTCTTTTACAAACTTAGTTTCCCACATCTTTTTTGACCTCCTGGACTCAAAAATATTATTAGTAGGTTATCAATTGGACAAAATACTGTCAAGAACAGATTAATATGTTGGATTTTTCTAAAGATTCGGAGGTTTTACTATGATTCACCCTTATGACCATGAAAGCTCCTTTTTATATTTTTTTTCAGCCAGCACTTCACAGGAATTTTTAAAAAACTGTTATCAAAAACTTAACCTGGAACAGGCCGAACAGAAAAGTTACGAAAACAGCTATCCTTTTATATACTACCTTGAACATGGACAAGTATACTATGAGCAGGCAGAGAAGGCACCTTTAATCATCAAGCCGATTCTCTTTTTTTATGGACTTGTCCATCTGATAAAAGCCTGCATTTTGACGGTCGATCCTAATTACCCTGAAACAACCTCTGTTCTGGCTCATGGTGTTTCAACCCGAAAAAGGAAAAAACAGCAATATAACTTTTTTCAGGACGAAGTGAAATTTCAAAAAAGCGGCCTCTTTCCCTATATGGGTGAAAAAATGTTTCACATGAAACATTTGGAAGGCGAAAAAGCAACGATGGGGGAGCTGTTCAGCCAAATACCCGAACTAAATTATTTATACAGTCAGACTGAAGGAAGAAATACTTTTCTTGAAGTGGAGCAGATGAAGGATTCATTTAGAATGCCCAAAAAGATTTTGGATTGTTTCCATATGACTGAAAGCCGATTTGTAGATTACCTGCAATCAAAATCGGACACTAAAATTGGATTACAGGGATCTGAGGATTCAATATTGAGCTTTGTTATGAGAGATATTAATACATATAATTATAAGCCATTAAGATATAGCCCAGAGAATAGCAAGTTCTACTTCCCCCTGGCCAAGGAAGGACTTATTGATTATCCAGAGCTGCTGATCCATTATTTATTGCTTTACAACTTAAGCATGATCGCCCGCTATGAGACCGAATGGTGGAGCGAGCTAATTAAAATGATGCCAAATAAAGACTACCCATTTATCCAATCTTTTCTCCAAGTTACGGCTAAAAAGGGACCGTATTTGATTTATCAGTATTTAGTTGATAAAAAGTAAGAAGGAATTTATATTTTTAATTATTTCGAAATAACTAAATACCTTTTTTATTTGGGTCTGTTAAAGTTGCCTGCTGATTTTCGCTACAGGAGCGCAGCGAACCACTGGCGTACCGACGCTCCTCAAGCATTAAACCTGAGGGAGCTTCCTTTGCCTCGCTGCTTCCGCTGCACGTTGGATCTGCATTCTCAAATGAACACCTTACGAAGATTTTTAGCATCTTGCACCTTCCATTCCAATCAACAGGCTGCAAATATCAACAATGAGCTTTTTATTTAAGGCGCATTCATCTTGAGGGATCTGTTTAGTTTGGAATAATGATAAAAAAGCCACCCATTGTATTAGATAATTCAAAAAGGCTATAACATTATACATTTTCATTGATACGGTTCGATGCAGCCCCAAAAGGCGCCATAGAGCCAACTGACCGATATATCGAAGAACTGACTGATAAAATGGAATTCTGACCGATAAATCTAAGAAAGTGACCGTTATTCCCTATAAAGCAGAGTGAGTGACCCCAAAAAAAGTGTCTACTTTAGAGAAATAAGCGATATTTATAAGCTAAAAATAAATAAAAACACAAAAAGAGCACCCATCAGGTGCTCTTTCACTTTGCCCGGCAGCGTCCTACTCTCACAGGGGGACAGCCCCCAACTACCATCGGCGCTGAGAAGCTTAACTTCCGTGTTCGGTATGGGAACGGGTGTGACCTTCTCGCTATCGCCACCAGACTATTTGATTTGAAGAAAGTTCATTCCTTCAAAACTAGA
>NZ_JAGGQS010000092.1:0-6333 GCF_018613175.1 Bacillus sp. ISL-47
TTTTCTTCGTGCGGTGCTTATTCGAGGAAGCCTATTCAATGTCCTGCGGGAAGAGAGGGAGCGGGAGACCCCGCAGGCGTGAAACGCCGAGGAGGCTCCAGTGCCTCCCCGCGGAAAGCAAGTGACTGGAGCGGAAATCAACGGGCAAGCTTTATAAGGCCAAAAACAATAATCTATTCGAAAAGAGCCTTAATATAAAAGCAAAGAAATATAATTGGAAGGATTGAGAAATATGGCATACATCGTTTTGCAAAATACAAAAAAAGAAATTCGAAATCAGGAAGAGGTTGCAGCTTTCCTTGAAAAACAGGAAGTTATTTATGAACAATGGGCAATTGATAAGCTTCCTGAAAACCTTCAGGAGAAATATCTTCTTTCTGATGAAGAAAAGCAAGTGATTCTGGATACATTTTCTGAAGAAATTAAAGATATATCCGAGAGAAGAGGCTATCAGGCCCAGGACGTTATTTCCCTTTCAGAGAATACGCCAAACTTGGATCAGCTCCTTCAGAATTTCCAGCAGGAACACCATCATACAGATGATGAAGTAAGATTTATTGTCAGCGGTCATGGAGTTTTTATCATCCAAGGAAAGAATGGAGAATTCTTTGAGGTTTTTCTGAATCCCGGAGACTTAATTTCTGTACCTGAAAACATACGCCATTATTTTACCTTGCAGGAAGATAAGAAGGTTGTTGCAATCCGGATTTTTGTGACCACAGAGGGCTGGGTCCCAATCTATGAAAAAGAAGAGGTTCATAATTAAGTACAAAAATCCCTTTGCCAAATGGCAAAGGGATTTTTGTACTTAATTTTTCTGCAATAACAAATGGTTATTTTTTACAAAGGTTTCCGGATAGGCCAGCTAAAACATCGTCCAAAACACTGAATAATACTGGCAAATTATGTCGAAAAGAAAGAAGGGAAAGAAGAAAATACTGTCGATTTAAATTCTTTTGGAAAAAGATTGTCTAATATTGCGAATCTATTTACATTTATAGAAATTCTTGTAATAATGCTTCAAGTAGCTATATTTTTATTATTTAATTGGATAAAGGGATAGGAGTAGGAGGAAAAAGAAGTTGCGCCATAAAAGAACAGTTATGCTGGCTGAAATTCAGCAAAAGAGAGAAAAAATGATAGAAGAGGCAAAGAAAAATGGACTAGCCAGCGAAGAAACAATCCGCTGCAGCCAGGAGCTTGATAAATTAATTTATGAATATCAATGTGCCATTAAAAAAGAGCAAGAGCATAAGAAAAGGATGAGAATTTCATTCAGACAAATGATTCTTTTATGGAAGAAGGCTGTTGTTTGAAGATAACAGCAAATAAATATATATAATAAGGAAGGCAAAGAACTTTTCTAGGAATATTGCTAAGTAATATAAAAAGGATCCCTGGAGGATCCTTTTTATATTAGAAGATCTCAATAAGGAAAATCATAAATAAAAGTCCGATTATAAACGAGTAGGTGGATGTGCGTTCATTCCCATCTCCATGGCTTTCCGGAATTAACTCCTTATAAATAATAAACAGCATCGCCCCTGCAGCGAAGGCCAAACCGTAGGGAACAAGAAACTCAATATAAGAAGTCAAATAGAAGCCGAGGAGAGACATAACAATTTCAATTGCTCCGGTTAATGTGGCAATTATAAATGCCTTTAGCTTGCTTATTTTCTGGTTAATTAAAAATAATGCTACCAAAAGACCTTCCGGCGCATTTTGGAGCCCGATTGCAAATGCAATTAAATTCCCTGTATCCTGTGAACTGGAAGCATAACTGACACCGACTGATAGCCCTTCAGGAATATTATGGAGGGTAATTGCAGCGATGATTAGCATGGCCTTCTCATCAAACTCAATTCCTTTACTGGAATGCTGAAGATCAAGATGGGGGATGTTTTTTTCCAAAATGGTGAGAGCCAAAACACCCAAAAATATTCCCGCAGCAAGCGGATTAAAGCCCCCTATACTAAGCGCCTCGGGTATAAGCCCCATAGTCGATGCAGCCATCATAATCCCCGCTGTAAAAGCAAGTAATGTATCACGCCATCTATGAGTTACGGAACCCTTCATAAATAGAATAAGCAATGCACCCAATCCCGTTGATAAGGCAGACAGTACACTGCCGATAAATACCTCTGTCATAATTAATTCCCTCACTTATCTCTAAAAAGAAAGCCATTTAGAAAAATTAACAGTAAACCCTTTTGGACGTGAAACTGTGATTTATGTCATTGTGCAAATCTGAATATTCCTTATAGTATAAATTAATGAATTCTATAAATACAAGAGTTCATATATTCTTCCATACTTCCACTTCCTTGTTTTCTGCAAACATATACAAATTCCTGTGAGGCTAAAGCGAAGGACGCCAAAATTTTCCGCAGCAAGAGGCACAATTCCCATGAATTCTTTTTATTGTTAGTACTATGCCTGTATTGCGAATCATATATCGTAATACATAGCAATTTTTATATAAAACTTTGAGTAAGCGCTTTTTATAAAGCGTTAAGTTATAAGGAGGGAAAGTTAAAAATGCACATTGTCGTCTGTGTCAAGCAAGTGCCTGATACAAAGATCATTAAAATTAACCCAAAAACTAACACTCTTGACCGCCGAAGCGCTCCTGCCATTTTAAACCCTTATGATGCCCATGCGGTCCAGGAAGCTGTGAAAATCAAAAAGATGCTGGGAAAAGGGATTATCTCTGTATTATCCATGGGACCTCCCCAGGCAACTGCTGTTATTAAAAAAAGCATTGAAATTGGCGCCGACCGGGGATTTTTAATTTCGGACCGCGCATTTGCCGGTGCAGATACACTGGCAACGAGTTATGCACTCTCTAAAGCATTAGAGCGCATTTCGAAGGAAAATCCTGTAGATCTGATTATTTGTGGAAAACATGCAATTGATGGGGATACCGGGCAGGTAGGACCTGGGATTGCACGCAGGCTGGATATTCCCCCTGTAACAAATGTTATAGAAGTCTCAGAACTGAATGAAAATGAAAGTACAGTCCTTCTAAAAAGAAAAATTACCAGCGGCTATGAAATGATACAAGCTCAAGTGCCGTGCCTGATGACAGTTGAAAAAGAGATTAATAGCATTGAATATTCCCCAATGCCAAATATGATTAAGGCTGCCAGATATGAACCGGTCATTTGGTCTGTAAATGATTTGGAAGATGTGGACCGTACACAGCTTGGACTTAAGGGTTCTCCTACAATTGTCGGCAAGATGTTTACGCCGCCCAAGCCTGAAGGAGGAATAAGGCTCGAAGGGAATGCGGATGAGCAGGTTAAGCAGCTTATGGATCTATTAAGCGACAAAAAAGAATTATTCGCTGCACAGTAATAGAAAAGATAGGGGGGATCCTCATGATGGAGGAATACCGTGGAGTATGGGTATTCATAGAACAAAATGAAGGGAAAATAGAAGGTGTTTCCCTGGAATTGCTCGGTGCCGGCAGAAAGCTGGCAGATAAACTGGAGGTGCCTCTTTCTGGCGTTCTTTTAGGCTATAAAGTAAAGCCTTTAAGCGAGGAGGTCATTTCATATGGAGCAGACCAAGTGTATGTTGTGGACCATGAAGTTATGAAAGATTACCGGACAGAATCTTATATGCAGGCAGTCATTAATCTTGCCGAAAAATACAAGCCTGAAATTTTCCTTTATGGCGCTACAGCGAATGGCAAAGATCTTGCGAGTGCAGTTGCCACAGATTTAAGCACTGGATTGACTGCCGATACTACTATGCTGGATGTCGAATTGGAGAAGAGATTGCTGGAAGCAAGCCGGCCTGCATTCGGCGGAAATATAATGGCAACCATTCTTTGTAAGAAGCATCGGCCGCAGATGGCCACTGTGCGGCCAAAAGTAATGAAAGCCCTTGAGCCGGAGCCACGCAGAAAAGGCAAGGTAATAGAAGAGCCCATCACGTTAAAAGAAGAAGATATGCGCACAAAAGTACTTAAAATTGTGAAAGATGTCACAAAAAAGGTGAATTTAGCAGACGCGCATGTAGTTGTTGCAGGCGGTAAAGGCATGGGCGATTTGCAGGGATTCCAGCTGATCCATGAGCTTGCCGACACCATAGGAGCGACAGTCGGGGGAACAAGGGACGTAGTGGAGGCAGGGTGGCTTCCGCATGAACAGCAAATTGGGCAGACAGGAGAAACCATTACACCGAAGGTTTATTTTGCCATCGGAATATCCGGAGCCATTCAGCATATCGTCGGCATGAAAAATTCCGAGTTTATCATAGCAATTAACAAAGATCCGGAAGCTCCCATTTTCGATGTTGCCACATATGGCATCGTTGGTGATGCGATGGAAATCGTGCCTAAATTAATAAAGCAATTTAAAGAAGCGCGCGAAAGAGGAGGTGAAATAAGCTATGTCTGAGAAATTTGATGTAATTGTAGTTGGAGCAGGGCCAGCAGGAACCTCGTGTGCATTTACTTGTGCCAAAAATGGTTTAAAAGTCTTGCAGATTGAAAGAGGTGAATATCCTGGCAGCAAAAATGTAATGGGCGGCGTTTTATATCGAAAGCAAATGGAAGAAATCATTCCAGAATTCTGGAAAGAGGCACCGTTAGAACGACCAGTCATTGAGCAGCGCTTTTGGATGATGGATAAAGAGTCATCTGTTAGCTTCGGATACAAGGGACTTGAATGGGGGAAAGAGCCATACAATAATTTCACTGTGCTTCGAGCACCATTTGACCAATGGTTTGCTAAAAAAGGTGTCGAACAAGGCGTCCTGTTAATAAACGAAACAGTAGTATTGGAGTGTCTGACAGAAAATGGAAAAGTGGTTGGCGTCAGAACGGACCGGCCTGATGGAGATGTGTATGCGGATGTCGTTGTGCTTGCGGACGGCGTAAATTCCCTGCTTGCCAAACAATTGGGATACCATAAAGAATTCCGTCCCGATGAAGTGGCACTGACGGTTATGGAAGTAATCAACCTCTCGAAAGATAAAATTAATGATCGCTTTAACCTTGAAGATAACCAGGGCTGCACGATAGAGATTTTCGGTGACTCTACCAAAGGGAACCTCGGTACAGCTTTTATCTATACCAATAAGGAAAGTGTCAATATTGGTGTTGGAACAACACTTTCAAGCATGATAAAGGCAAAGCTGAAGCCTTATGATCTCCTTGATTACTTAAAGACCCACCCTATGGTGAGGCCGTTAATTGAAGGAGGAGAATCAGCTGAATACCTGGCACACTTGATTCCGGAAGGCGGATATCACTCTGTTCCAAAGGTAGCAGGTGATGGTGTTCTACTGGTTGGAGATGCTGCACAGCTCGTTAATGCAATTCACCGTGAAGGCTCCAATATGGCGATGGCCTCTGGAAAAATGGCAGCTGAAACAATTATTGAAGCAAAAGAGCGACGTGACTTTAGTCAAGCAAGCTTAAATCAATATAGGGAAAGGCTATATCAAAGTTTCATTATAAAGGACCTGGAAAAATACAAAGATGCGGCTCATACCTTTGAACATTATCCGCAATACTTCAAAGAATACGTTCCAATGATGAACAAGGCAGCCAGCAAGTTTTTTACAGTAGATGGCACCCCTAAGAGAGATAAGCAGAAAGAAATCATGAAGAGCTTTACAAGCGAACGAGGTACCATTCGCGTGCTGCAAGACATGTACAGAGCATGGAAGGCGGTGAAATAATGTCAACAAAAACGATCGAAGAAAAACAGTACTTGATCCGTTTTAAGGCGGATACAAAATCACACCTTACTGTATTGGACCATGATATCTGCATGACAAAATGTCCTGATAAGATTTGCACCATTTTTTGCCCTGCCGAGGTTTATAAATGGGAAGGCTTACGAATGCAGGTTGGCTATGAAGGCTGCCACGAATGCGGCAGCTGCCGAATCGGATGCCCTTACCAGAATATCAAATGGGAGTATCCAAAAGGCGGACATGGAATTGTATTTAGGCTTGCGTAACTTGTGGTTCAGTCTTTAACAAAGTATAACCCAATAAAATCAAAAGAAAGATGATGCTCAAAAAGCATCATCTTTCTTTTCTTTCTGTATGGAAAGGTGTTATTAAAAGGCTGTTTTCTAAAATATGGTTGTTTTTGAATAGATTTATGAATAGAACAATAAATTAGGTTGATTGGAGCGTAAGGTGCTAATCCCGCGAAAATGCATCCGCATTTCCTTCGTGCGGTGATTATTCAGGGGCGCAATATCGTCTTCATAAGAGCTCTATGGCGACCGTATTCAGGGCCAACTCCGTAATATCGTCTTCATAAGAGCTCTATGGCGACCATATTTTGGGCCAACTCCGTAATATCGT
>NZ_JAGGQS010000093.1:0-9137 GCF_018613175.1 Bacillus sp. ISL-47
GAGACCCCGCAGGCGCTGCGCTTCAGGAGGCTCACCGCCCGCCCAGCGGAAGCTTGAGCATCCTTAAGCGGAAATCAACCTCTCCTCACTACTTGTTTAAAAAGCACAGAGTTTGCGAAAATAGCCAAAATACAAGTGCAACTTCCCGGTCTGACGTCAATCAGCAAATAACTACTCCAAAAGGGAGATGGGAATATGAATTTCAAAAACGGGCAAATC
The DNA here is from genome assembly GCF_018613175.1 of Bacillus sp. ISL-47. Lineage (NCBI taxonomy): Bacteria > Bacillati > Bacillota > Bacilli > Caryophanales > Bacillaceae > Bacillus > Bacillus sp. ISL-47. The sequence continues at coordinate 220 of NZ_JAGGQS010000093.1, forward strand.
ATTGATAAGCAGAGATTTCCTTCACCTAACCCAGCAATCGAATTATCGGTGGTCACCTATTATGCAAACGGATTACATATCAAGGGTCTTCTCGCAGAACCAAAGGGAGAAGAATTGTATGATGGATTCCTTTATTTGCGCGGCGGTATTAAAAATGTCGGCAAAGTGAGGCCTGGGAGGATTGTCCAGTTTGCTTGTGAAGGCTTTATTGTATTCGCGCCTTTTTACAGGGGGAATCAAGGAGGAGATGGCAACGAGGATTTTGCGGGGGATGACCGGCAGGATGCCTTCGCAGCCTTCACTCTTCTCCAGGAGCATTCAAGAGTAAAAAAGGTTCATATTTTTGGCTTTTCACGAGGCGGTGTGATGGCACTGCTGACTGCAATCCAATTTCCTGAAGCAGCTTCAGTGGTGACATGGGGAGGAGTCAGCGATATGTTCCTTACCTATGTCGAACGCAAGGACCTTCGCCGGATGATGAAACGGGTGATAGGCGGGACCCCGACTAAATTTCCGGACCGCTATAAATACAGGACACCGCTTTTTCAGCTGGAAAAGATGCAGGCGCCAGTTCTGATCATCCATGGAGAGCAGGATCGGAATGTCTCGGTGGAGCATTCATTCCGCCTGGAAAAAAGGCTAAAAGCACTCAATAAGAAGGTGGATAGCTGGTATTTTAGAGAATACACCCATTACTTTCCCCCTGCTGTTAATCGGAAAACCGTTGAGGATTTAACAGCCTGGATGAAAAACTGCGAATGAGTATCTCTCTATTTTTCCTTTGGGACTTTCAGTGCTGTTGAAGGTGGGGTAAAATAGAGGAAATGATATCACAAATGAAGGAGAGATACCAATGGGTATGCCTTTGGAGTTAAATACAATGATCGTGACAAAGGGCAGGGAAAAGAGGCTTGATGAAAATTATTTTTCACTGGTCAAAGAAGGGTACAGACTATACCCGCTGGACATCCCGGTTGAAGTGAAAAGAACGATTGACGGTGACCTGAATGGCACAGGGATTATCAAAAAAGTGGAGTGGGAAAATAGCCAGACAGTTATTAAGTACCAACTAGTAGCATTAAATTCAACAAATTAAATGAGCGCCTGGACTATGTCCGGGCGTTTTTTGATGTTAATAAAATATTTCCAAAAAAACTGTAAGATGGAATCAAAAAATCCGTCCTATTTAACAAAGGGGGGGAAGTTGATGGATGCCGGCCGGCAAGTGGAACAATGGTTTCAGGAATATGAAAAAGATATCACCAATTACCTGGTGTATTTTACAGGATCCATGGATGTAGAAGATCTTGTACAGGAAACATTTTTAAAAGCATTTCAGTCCTGCGGACGTTTTAAATTTGACTCAAATCCAAAAACATGGCTAATCAGCATTGCACGCAATGCAGCCATTGATTTTTATAGAAAAAGAAGTGTCTGGCAAAACCTTAAGGAAAAATTGTCAAGGCAGCCTTCACAAATAGAATCAGCAATCACAGAAGAGCTATTCATAAAAAAGGCGGAAACTGCCCGGTTATTAGGGGCTATTCATACATTGAAAACGAACTACCGTGACGTAGTCCTGCTAAGAGGGATTGCCGAACTATCAGCTGAAGAGACTGGAGAGGTCCTGGGATGGACAGAAAATAAGGTGAATGTGACCTTTCACCGTGCAGTAAAAAAATTAAATTTGCTATTAAAGGAGGATGAGCAAAGTGACACATCTTTCTGATAAAGAGATGCTCGAGAAATTGAAGGAACTCCCTGCCCATGAACTAAATGGCGATCAGAAAAATAGAATTATACACAGCATTCGCAAACAAAAGGCGCCCAAAAGAAAATTTAGTTTTTCTTTTCAACGGGCTGGTGTTTTGGCTGCCATTCTTTCAGTACTTATCATTGCCCCTATTTTAGTTTTGGAGAATAAAAGCGAACCAGAAAATCATCTGGGAGGAGTGGTTGAAAGAGCGGAAAGCGGTGAATATTTTGCGCTTCTTGGTCAAGATGGGAAACCTGTCTATCCCGATTCAAATTTTGGCATTCCTGGCAGGGTCAGTTTGTTAAGTCCTCCTGAATGGATTGCCGGTGACGGCAGAAGTGTAGCGAAAATCATGGTCTATTTATGGTGGAAGCCTGGCGAGCAGGTTTATCAAAATATGAAAGTGGAAGCAGTCCATGTGGATACTGGCTTTACACAGAAGATTGCTTCATTCCCCTTAAACGCAGGTATTTATGGCTCTGATGCCCACGCTTTGACAAGCTTCAAGCCTTTTGAAAAACATGGCATCTGGAATCTGAAGTTCATGTTTGGAGAAAGAACGTTTGAAGAATTCTCCATATACGTGAAGGAATCTTATGTAAAAATGGGTGACTCCACATTAATGATTTCACAGGAAGACCTGGTGGCAGGAACCTTTAAAAATGTAAAGATCGAGGTTGAAGGAGAAGATCTGCCTGAGCAAGTGGAACTTGAACTGTTTAGTTTCGAAGACGGAACAACTGAGGTATTTCTTTTTTCAGGAAAAACAGATTATATTAAAGCAGACTCTGGTAAAAAAGTAAGCATGTATACTGGTGATATCGTATTTAACAAAAGCGGTAGATACAGACTGGGTGCTCTAAAACAATCAGTACCCATTGAGGTGAGGAAGCCGGTTGATGAGGAGGATTAGCTTAAGGAGGAAGCTAATGGTAGCCTTTCCTGTTAGAAAAGAAAACGCTAAATGAGAGGGAAGGGGGAAAAAGAGATTCAATCATACGATTCTATCTGGTAATTGAGAGAACAGACAACTAATAGCCGAAAAAACGTGAATACCGGGAAATACAGGAATAAAAGGACACATGCAATAACCAAGTAAAAAAGGAATTGCCGCTCTCAAACGGCAATTCCCTTTTTTATTATGCGATTGGTCCGCCTTTTTCTTCGATTTCAGAGGAAACGCTTGTGAATTTCTTGAAGTTCTCACGGAATTTTGATGCGAGTTCTTTCGCTTTAAATTCATAAGCAGCCTGGTCAGCCCATGTTTTGTTTGGCTGAAGGACTTCATCAGGTACACCTGTTACGTGCTGTGGAATTTCAAGGCCAAAGATTTCGTCTTTGATTGTGTCTACGTTGTTCAGTTCGCCTTCAAGAGCAGCTTCTATCATTGCACGTGTGTAGGCAAGCTTCATACGTTCGCCGACTCCGTACTCTCCGCCAGTCCAGCCTGTGTTCACAAGGAAGACTTTTGCGTTATGCTCATCGATTTTTTCACCTAGCATTTCAGCATAGCGGTTTGCAGGCAGCGGAAGAAATGGTGATCCGAAGCAAGTTGAGAATGTTGCCTGCGGTGATGTAATGCCGCGCTCAGTTCCAGCAAGCTTGGAAGTATAGCCGCTTAAGAAATGGTACATTGCCTGCTCTTTTGAAAGTTTAGAAATTGGAGGCAATACGCCAAATGCGTCAGCTGTTAAGAATACAATTGTATTAGGGTGTCCGGCAATGCTTGGGTCAACGATATTATCGATGGCCTGCAGCTGGTATGCCGCACGTGTATTTTCAGTTAGTGTGCTGTCATCGTAATCAGCCACGCGATTTTCGCTGTTAATCACTACATTTTCCAATACGGCCCCAAAGCGGATTGCATCGAAAATTTGCGGTTCTTTTTCGCGTGATAAGTTGATGCATTTCGCGTAGCATCCGCCTTCAATGTTGAATACGCCATTTGCTGACCAGCCGTGCTCATCATCACCGATTAAGCGGCGGTTTGGATCAGCAGACAATGTTGTTTTTCCAGTTCCTGATAAACCGAAGAATAAAGCAACATCGCCTTCACGTCCAACGTTTGCTGAACAATGCATAGGAAGGATTCCGTTTTCTGGAAGCATATAGTTCATCACAGAGAAAATGGACTTTTTCATTTCGCCAGCATATTCTGTACCACCGATCAAAACAGTGCGGCGTTCGAATGAAATGATGATAAATGTTTCGGATTTTGTGCCATCAACAGCAGGATCTGCTTTGAAGTTAGGCGCAGAAATCACAGTAAACTCTGATTCATGGTCAAGAAGCTCATCTTCTGCCGGACGAATAAATAATTGGTGTGCGAACAGGTTGTGCCAAGCATATTCGTTGATGACCTGGATTGGCATGCGATGCTTTTTATCGGCACCTGCAAAGCCTTTGAAAACAAATACTTCTTCTTTTTCTTTTAAGTAGTTTATTACTTTATTATAAAGATTAGAGAATGCTTCTTCAGAAATTGGCTGGTTTACGCTGCCCCAGTCAATTTTATCTTTATTTGATGCTTCTTCAACAATGTATTTATCTTTAGGGGATCGTCCTGTATACTTTCCAGTAGTAGCACGTACGGCACCAGTTGATGTAAGAGACCCTTCGTTACGGTTTAAAACTTTTTCCACAAGCTGAGGAACAGATAATTGTACTTGAATGTTGCTGCCATTTAGTAATTCGCTCAATTCGTTTGATATGCTTACAGAGTTCATCTGATGAATACCTTCCTTTTTCCGATTTTTTTATGAAAGTGATTACATCTCAAAATTAGTATAACACATTAAATTAATTAGTCTATACTATTGTGATAAATTTTTACCCAATGTTATAGAAATATCACAATTAGACTAAAAAATACATTTTAACGCCTTATAACCGGTATATGTTAAAATAGAAGAAAGTGTTAAGTCTGAACATGGGACTGGTATTAATGAAGACAATTGCCCTTTATGATGGAACGTGCTCTTTATGCAAGGAAACGAAGCGGCTTTCTAAAAAGCTTGATTGGCTGAATAGGGTCGAGTGGGTTTCCTTGCAGGAATATGAAAAAAATCCGAACTCCATTTCGTTTTCCAAACAGGAGTTGCGAAAAGAACTTCATATCATTAGTCCTAATGGTGATATTAAAAAAGGGTACTATGCCGTAAGGAGACTTCTGCTGCAATTTCCTGCAACCTTTTTAGTAAGCATTCTATTATATATCCCATTTACACCTATAATCGGAAATCCCATTTATCAATGGACCGCTAAAAACAGGCATAAATTCTTAAAGAATAAGTGTGATGACGGAAGCTGTTCTCTGTAAGGGTATCACCTTATTTTCTTAAGGGAAATTTTAATAAAGAAATTGATTAAAATTTGTTGACATAAATCGATAAAATACGGTATGATTCAACCTTGAACGGATACTCTCTTATCCCGAGCTGGTGGAGGGACAGGCCCTATGAAACCCAGCAACCTGCTAAAAGGCAATAAACAGCAAAGGTGCTAACCTGACGCAAGGACGTAATTCCTTGAACGATAAGAGTGAAAGGCGCGAATTGATTTGCTTTCAACCTTTTCACTAATGAGAAGGTTTTTTATTTTGCTTATCTAGCTCCAGCACCCAGCTCCTCGAGGTCATAAGCCATTCCCTTGCAGAAGGCAAAAAACGCCTTCCTTCAGGGCCTGTCTTATGCTTGTCGGAGCTACCCGGGTGCTTGCGCTTTTAAACTGGCAATGAAATGAACGGCTTTTGGAATGTACTATTTATGTGAGTTTTATGGCCTGGCTCTGCTAGCGAGTTTGCTTTTTTAAAGGCAGCTTCCAGCGGTGCTTAAGAAAATGAACCTTGGCTTTGTGGTCAGCGTTTCCAATTTTCTTAATAAAAACTCCATGTTTATTTCATACTACTAAGGGAATGAGTTCCGTATCAAACAGAGATCCTTGAAATGCCAGGAAAAAGTTTTTTTTGAGGCTGCTTCCGCGTTTCTAATTCTCGCTCAATTTTCTATTTATAAGGAGGAAGCCAGATGTCAACAAAGCGTCGTTTGTTTACTTCTGAATCAGTTACTGAAGGTCATCCGGATAAAATTTGTGACCAAATTTCTGATGCAATTTTAGATGCGATTTTATCTAAAGATGCGAATGCCCGCGTTGCTGCAGAAACTTCTGTAACAACAGGACTTGTATTAGTCGCAGGTGAAATCACAACATCTACATACGTAGATATTCCAAAAATCGTTCGTGAAACGGTGAAAGAAATCGGTTATACCCGTGCTAAATATGGTTTCGACTCTGAAACATGTGCAGTCTTAACTTCCATTGACGAACAGTCAGCGGATATCGCCATGGGTGTTGACCAGGCGTTGGAAGCACGCGAAGGAAATATGAGCGATGAGGAAATCGAAGCAATCGGTGCAGGAGACCAGGGCTTAATGTTTGGCTTTGCCTGCAACGAAACAAAAGAGCTTATGCCTCTTCCGATTTCTTTAGCACATAAAATATCCCGCCGCCTGACAGAAGTGCGCAAAGAAGAGATTCTTCCCTACCTTCGTCCGGACGGCAAAACTCAGGTAACGGTTGAGTATGATGAAAATGACAAGCCTGTCCGTATTGATACGATTGTTATTTCCACTCAGCATCATCCGGAAATCAGTCTGGAGCAAATCCAGCGCAACCTGAAGGAACATGTCATCAATCCGGTTGTTCCGAAAGAACTAATCGATGAGGATACAAAATACTTCATTAATCCAACAGGACGTTTCGTTATCGGCGGACCTCAAGGGGACGCAGGGTTAACGGGACGAAAAATCATTGTAGATACTTACGGCGGTTATGCACGCCACGGCGGCGGAGCGTTCTCCGGTAAGGATCCTACAAAGGTTGACCGTTCTGCTGCCTATGCTGCACGTTATGTTGCGAAAAACCTTGTAGCTGCTGGTTTAGCAGAAAAAGTGGAAGTACAGCTTGCATACGCTATTGGTGTAGCACAGCCGGTATCCATATCTGTAGATACATTCGGCACAGGAAAAGTAGAGGAAGATGTGCTTGTTGATCTTATTAGAAAGCACTTTGATCTTCGTCCTGCAGGCATTATTAACATGCTTGACCTTCGCCGCCCGATCTATAAGCAAACAGCTGCTTACGGCCATTTCGGACGTACAGATGTTGATCTTCCTTGGGAGCGTACAGACAAAGCAGAAATTCTACGTTCTGAAGCCCTTTAATCATAAAGCGGGAGTTGCATTTAATATGTAACTCCCGCTTTCTTTTTTACGTCTTTAAACATATAAGGGAAAATTCACCCGTTTAGGGTCTTTCTGCCCTTTAGGCGTTTACCGATTTATGTTATCGTATAAACTTCTGATAATGGTCTTATTTTCCGCTGAGGTTTTTTTCATAATCCCCGTGCTAATTTAAAATGATTAGTGGTAGTATTATAGGGTATGTTTTTTAAAGACAGAGGAGCCGTTTAGGCTATATTAAATAACGAGAAAAGAATGGAGTAGGTGACGTACATAATGTGTGGTTTTATTGGTTGTGTACATGATAAAGCACAAAATTACCGTGACGCAGATAAAGAGCAATTTGAAAATATGAATGATATCATTACCCATCGTGGCCCGGATGATTCGGGATATTATTTTGATGAGCATATCCAATTCGGCTTCCGGCGTTTGAGTATTATCGATATTGAAAGCGGACATCAGCCGCTGACTTATGAAAATGAGCGTTATTGGATTATTTTTAATGGTGAAATTTACAACTATGTGGAATTGCGTGAAGAACTTCTCAATGCAGGCTTAAGCTTTGAAACTAGCTCTGATACAGAGGTTATTATCGCCCTATACAGCCATTTAAAAGAAAAGGCTGTTGAAAAGCTTCGCGGCATGTTCGCTTTTGTAATTTGGGATAAACAGGAGCAGTCATTATACGGAGCAAGAGATCCATTCGGGATCAAACCTTTCTTTTACTATGACAAAGGGGACCGTACCTTCTTTGGTTCAGAAAAGAAGAGCATCCTATTGGCGCTGCAAAATGATGTATTGAATTATGATTCCTTGCAGCACTATTTAACCTATCAGTTTGTGCCTGAGCCAAATACGATGTCAGAAGGAATCCATAAGCTGGAGCCAGGACACTATTTTACGAAAAAAATTGGCGCTCCAATGGAAATCAACCGCTATTGGAAAGCAGCTTTCCATCCTGTAAAAAAATCGGAAGCAGACTTTACGAAAGAAATTAGAGATGTATTGTTTGATTCGGTTAAAATGCACATGCGTGCGGATGTCCCTGTTGGTTCCTTCCTTTCCGGCGGTATCGACTCATCCATTATTGCTTCCATTGCAAAGGAGTTCCATCCGGCTATTAAAACTTTCTCTGTCGGGTTTGAACGCAATGGCTTCAGCGAAGTGGATGTTGCGAAAGAAACGGCTGAAAAGCTTGGCGTTGAAAACATCAGCTATATCATATCGCCCGAGGAATATATGAACGAGATTCCAAAAATCATGTGGCATATGGATGATCCGCTTGCTGACCCAGCCTGCGTGCCTTTATATTTTGTCGCAAGGGAAGCACGCAAGCATGTTACAGTCGTTCTTTCCGGTGAAGGCGCGGATGAGTTGTTTGGCGGCTACAATATTTACCGCGAGCCGCAATCTCTAGACGTGTTCAACAAAATACCGGCAATCGGCAAAAAGCTGCTAAGAATGATTGCAAACATGATGCCGGAAGGAATGAAGGGCAAAAGCTTTATCGAGCGTGGTGTAACACCGATGGAGGAGCGCTATATCGGAAACGCGAAAATGTTTACAGAAGAAGAAAAGCGCAACCTGCTTCATGTATATAAAGATGGCTTAAATTATACCGATATCACAAAGCCGCTTTATGATGAAAGCCGAGGCTATGATCCGGTTGACCGCATGCAGTATATTGATATTCACACATGGATGCGCGGAGACATTTTATTAAAAGCGGACAAAATGACGATGGCCCATTCACTTGAACTTCGTGTTCCTTTCCTTGATAAAGAAGTGTTTGAGGTAGCTTCCAACATACCGACCAGCCTGAAAACAGCAAATGGCACAACGAAGTACATTCTTCGCAAACCGGCAGAAGGAGTTGGGCCTGATCATGTGTTAAATCGTAAAAAGCTTGACTTCCCGGT
>NZ_JAGGQS010000094.1:0-12414 GCF_018613175.1 Bacillus sp. ISL-47
CACCCCCTCCTACTCGATTGTTTCCAGATTATTTATTTGTTATTGCTGAAAATCAGGTTGAGTTTCCGGGAATGGAACTGATTATCATGCTGTTTTACCTTACATATTATTGGCACTGGGCCATATTTGTTAAAATTATGGCCACTTACCAATTTGCGTTTGAAAGAAGAATTTCCATATTTAAAGCCAAATAATTCATTTGACAAATCCTCCTGGGGAGTTTGATAATCGACATGTACAGATTATGGCATTGGCTAAAGGACGTGAATACATCAATGGGTGAACAAACAAATATGTATAGAGATACTTGGGCAGAGATAAATCTTGACCATATTTCATATAATGTAGAGTCAATGAAAAAGCATGTAAAAGAAGGCACAATTGTCATTGCTGTTGTAAAGGCGAACGGTTACGGCCATGGCGACGCCGCTGTGGCTGAAGCAGCATTGGATGCAGGCGCTTCCTATCTTGCAGTTGCAACACTCGATGAGGCAATGGCTTTGAGAAAGAAAAAGGTTGCAGCTCCCATTTTAGTAATGGGTGCGAGCCGTCCGGAAAATGCGGGTGATGCAGCCAAAGAGAATATTTCCGTTACAGTATTTCAAAAGGATTGGTTATCTGCTGCCAAAAGCTTTATTGAGAGCAGTGAGGTGCTGGCCGTCCACTTAAAGTTTGACACAGGAATGGGACGTTTGGGCATTCGCAGCCAGGATGAGCTGCAGGAAATTGAGAACGTTATCAAAGGGGACAAGCGTTTTCTGATTGAAGGGGCATTTACCCATTTTGCCACAGCAGACTCTTTGGATAATGGTTATTTTGATCAGCAGCTGAGCCGATTTGAGGAGATGGTGGACTGGATGGAAGCGGTTCCGAAATATGTCCATTCCAGTAATAGCGCTGCTGGCCTGAGATTTCCCCAGGCCCATTTAAATGCTGTGAGAATGGGCATCAGCATGTACGGGCTGGTTCCTTCAATGGAAATGAAGCCTGAGCTTCCTTTTCCGCTGAAAGAGGCTTTTTCCCTTCATACAAGAATGGCTCATGTCAAGAAGCTTCATAAGGGTGAAAAGGTTAGCTATGGTGCTACTTATGAGGCTAGTGAGGATGAATGGATCGCGACTTTGCCGATCGGTTATGCGGATGGCTGGATCCGAAAGCTTCAGGGGCAGGAAGTTCTTGCAGAAGGTATGAGGGCTCCGATTGTTGGGAGAATATGCATGGATCAATGCATGATTAAGCTTCCTCATGAGATGCCTGTTGGAACGCAGGTTACTCTGATTGGCAAACAGGGCGGCGAAAGAGTTACGGTAGATGAAGTTGCCGAAAAACTTGAAACAATTAACTATGAAATTACCTGTATGGTATCTTCTCGGGTTCCGCGCATATATAAAAGAGATGGCCAGATTATCGGGGGAGTCAATTATCTGCTATAATGATGAGGGCAATTGCTTTTAATTGCCATTTCATCGAATTTCATGCATAAAAGGCTATTTTTTTGGCCGATAATACAGAAGAATTAAAGAACCCCCTTTGCAGTAGGCGTTATTAATGGTAATATTGAAAATGGTAGATATAAAAATGGTGTGTAGTGATGGTGGAGGTGTATGTTTGTGTCTGAGTCCAGCACAACAACAGAGATAATGGTAAAATTACCGCAACATCTTTTAACCGAGTTAGACGGATTTGCAAAGCAAGAAAACGTTAACCGGAGCGAATTCATTTATCAGGCAACCAAAATGTATTTGCGTGAACGCAAAAAGAGACAAATTCGCGAATCCATGAGACGAGGCTATATGGAGATGGCGAAAATAAATTTGACGATTGCATCTGAAGCATTTCAAGCGGAATACGAGGCAGAACACACAGTTGAACGTCTAGTAAGCGGAGGATAATCCTTTGATTGTCAAACGTGGTGACGTTTATTTTGCAGACCTATCCCCAGTTGTTGGTTCAGAACAAGGCGGCGTCCGTCCAGTGCTTGTCATCCAAAACGACATCGGGAATCGGTTTAGTCCCACAGTAATTGTTGCAGCAATCACAGCTCAAATTCAAAAAGCTAAGCTGCCTACTCACGTTGAAATTGATGCGAAGCGTTATGGTTTTGAAAGGGATTCGGTCATCTTATTAGAACAGATTCGTACAATTGATAAACAACGCTTAACCGATAAAATAACCCATCTCGATGACGAAATGATGGAAAAAGTGGATGAAGCCGTGCAAATCAGCTTAGGCCTCATCGAATTCTAACAAAAACGCTCTTTTAAGGGCGTTTTTTTTGTTTTTAGGCAAAAAAGGTTTACTTCTTTTGAAAGAGGGTAAAAAAGAAAGTCTTTTATTTTTTTAAAAAGCATCCGTTGTGTAAATATACCCAATTAAATGGAGGAATACACTTCAGTGTTTTAATAGTCAGCCCCTTAGTTTAACCCTATTTATAGGTTGAAAAGAGGTTTTTTATAAAAAACTGTCGAAATAACAAATGCATCGTCCTATTAATAGGGAATCATAATAGGTATCATTTGACTGGCAATCCTTGTTATCATTAAATAGATGTATATGGAACGGGTTTTACTTATTTTTTTACAAATTTTTTGTTTGCTTTACAATAAAGGGGATTTGGAAGGCTAATAATATATATATGATAAAATAGGGAGGAACTAATGGATTCCACAATTTTAAATTATATTCAGCAAAATAAAGACGCTATTTTCAATGACTGGCTTCAAGCCACTAAGGAGAATGCGGATGAAAGAGTTACCAGGGTTGTTTCCGATCAGGTATTTGTTGGGACGAGCCGGGAGTTTATCGACCTGATTATTTCAAATATAAAAAGCTCAAATGAGGAATTCACTTCAAAGCTAAGTGATTTCTCCGAGAAAATTGTCCGCTTGGGCTGGCCTCTTAGTTTTGTAACTAAGGGATTGCAAACCATCGGAAAAATTGTATTTGAGAGCATGCAGGATGCAGGAATTGTTACTCAAGAAAACCAGCTGAAAATTGTATATGAATTTGACAGCTGGATGACTCCGATGGTAAATGAAGTGGTTAATATGTATTCAACCACATGGGAAAGAACGGTCTCCCTGCAAAAAATCGCTCTCCAGGAATTGTCTGCTCCGCTGATACCTGTTTTTGAAGGAATAACGGTTATGCCGCTTGTCGGTACTATTGATACGGAGCGGGCGAAACAGATCATGGAGAATCTTTTAAATGGAGTCGTTAAACACCGTTCTGAAGTGGTTCTCATTGATATTACCGGTGTGCCGGTTGTCGATACGATGGTAGCCCATCATATTATTCAGGCTGCTGATGCTGTAAGGCTTGTCGGAGCGAAATGCATGCTTGTAGGCATTCGGCCTGAAATTGCCCAAACGATTGTAAACCTGGGCATCGATTTAAACCAGTTTACTACAAAGAATACGCTTAAAAAGGGTGTTGAAGCGGCTCTTGAGTTAACGAGCCGCAAAATTGTGAATGTGGAGGGAGCGGAGTGAGAGTGAGAATTCCGATTTTAAAGTTAAACGATTGTTTGTTAGTCTCCATCCAATGGGAATTAGATGACCAGACTGCACTTCAGTTTCAGGAGGATTTGCTTCATAAAATCCATGAAACAAGTGCAAATGGAGTCGTGATTGATTTAACATCTATTGACTTTATTGATTCATTCATCGCTAAAGTTTTAGGCGACGTAATAAATATGTCCAAACTGATGGGTGCAAAAGTAGTCATTACCGGAATACAGCCTGCCGTCGCTATTACGCTGATTGAGTTAGGTATTGGGTTAGATGATGTCCTTACTGCATTAGATTTAGAAAAAGGTTTGGAGAAATTACAACAGGAATTGGGGGAGTAACTGTATGGAAAACCAATCCTGCGTTAAAATCATAAACGAATGGGACATCGTTGCAGCCCGCCAGCTTGGGCGGAATGTTGCTAAAGAGCTTGGTTTTGGTACAGTTGACCAGGCCAGAATCACTACAGCCATTAGTGAACTTGCCCGGAACATCTATTTATACGCCGGACAAGGACAGATCTGTATAGAAAAAATATATGACGGCGGAAAAGCGGGATTGCGTATAGTTGCAGTAGACAGCGGCCCTGGAATAAATGATTTACGCCAAGTAATGGAAGATGGATTCTCTACATCGGGGGGATTAGGAGCCGGCCTGCCAGGTGTCAAACGGTTAATGGATGAGTTCTTAATTGACTCCAATCCGGGAACTGGAACAGATATAAAAGCAACTAAGTGGCTCCGTTAGGGGGAAGCGGTATGGATTTCCGAGAAATGATGGAGTCAAAGTATCGGGATATTCTGGAGAATTATATAAAGGAACAATCTGAACAGGCTTTGTATCAGGGCCAGAAGTTCAGCAGGAAGTCGATTGAACACAAAGTCTCTCCTGAAGAGATTATCAGCGTTCATAAAAGTCTGATGGGTGAACTGTATCCAGACTTGCCTGAGTATGTTCATCATTCTTTTGATATCCTTTTGGAAGTCATGATTGGGTATGGATTTGCCTATAGGGAGCACCAGAACTTGAAGCATATTCAGCAGGAGCTAAGAACGGAAATGGAAATTGCCGCTAATGTGCAGCAAACTCTGCTGGGTACCCAGGTTCCTTCTGTAGAAGGCCTGGACATTGGTGCAATTAGTGTTCCTGCTAAACATATGAACGGTGATTATTTCCATTTTGTTCAGGATGAAAATGGCAGTATAAGCATCGCGATTGCTGATGTTATCGGAAAAGGCCTTCCGGCAGCTTTATGTATGTCCATGATTAAATACGCCATGGATAGTTTGCCTGAAAACCGCAATGATCCTAAAAGTGTCCTTGAGAGCCTTAATCGGGTTGTGGAACAAAACGTAGATCTGACCATGTTCATAACGATGTTCTACGGGATTTACGATACAAATACCCATATGTTCTCATATGGTTCTGCCGGCCATGAGCCAGGGCTTTTCTTTAATGCCGATGAAGGTGAATTTACAGAGCTGGTGGCTAAAGGCCTCCTTCTGGGCATAGATAAAAAAACTAAATACCGCCAGTACGAAAAAGGAGTAAATCCCGGAGATATGATTATATTAATGTCAGATGGGGTAACAGAATGCCGTACTGAAGAAGGTTTTATTGAAAAAGAAACGTTGCTTGAATTAATCAAGAAATATATTCATTTGAGTGCACAGGAAATTGTTAATAGCGTATATAAAGAACTCGAAAAGCTCCAGCATTTTCAATTGCGAGACGATTTTACCTTAATTATTTTAAAAAGAAATGTTTAACCTGTTTAAACAACGGGTAAGTAGTAAAATGCAGTTGACATGTAAAGAGGTGGGTCAGTTATGAATATTACAATAGATGTAAAAGAAAATGATATGCTAATTGAAGCAATGGTTAGCGGAGAAATTGATGCATATACAGCTCCAAAGCTCCGGGAAGAGCTTTTTCCTTTAACGGAAAAAGAGGGAGTTGAAATGGTGGTAAACCTCTCTGAAGTCTCTTATATGGATAGTACCGGCTTAGGCGTATTTGTTGGTGTATTTAAAAATGTACGTGCAAATAACGGCAAGTTTAAAATAATAGGTTTGTCGGATCGCTTAAAGAGACTTTTTGAAATTACTGGTCTAGCCGATATTATTGATATAAACAGCGGGATTGAAGGTGGAGTACAATGAACGAACCATTTGATTATATAGAGGTGAAAATTCCGGCTAAGCCGGAATTCGTTGGGGTAATCCGCCTGACTCTATCCGGGATTGCCAGCAGAATGGGATTTGCCTATGAAGAAATTGAAGATTTAAAAATTGCAACGAGTGAAGCATGCACCAATGCAGTCCAACACGCATACAAGCAGAATGAACAAGGTGAAGTAGTCATCGGTTTCGGGTTGTATAATGACCGTCTTGAAGTTATGGTTGCAGACAGCGGCAAGAGTTTTGATTTTCAATCTGCGAGACAAGGCATTGGACCATATGACCAGACTGATTCTGTGGAATTTTTGCGTGAAGGAGGCTTGGGCCTTTACCTGATTGAAACATTGATGGATGAAGTAAGAATTCATCACAAAGAGGGTGTTACGGTCTTCATGACCAAATACCTAGAAGGAGAGCAGGTGGAGAGGGATGCAAAAACAATCTCAACCTAATCAAAAATCCAAAGAAGAAACAAATGCTTTAATCAAGGCTTACCAGCTTCACCAAGATGAAGAAGCCCAAAATGCGCTTGTCCTACAGTATCAGAACCTGGTCGAAGCTATTGCCCGCAAATATTCAAAAGGCCGTTCGTATCATGAAGATATTGTCCAAGTCGGCATTATCGGGCTATTAGGGGCGATCCGCCGGTATGATGAATCTTACGGAAAAACATTCGAAGCCTTTGCGGTTCCGACTATCATTGGTGAAATTAAGCGCTTTTTAAGGGATAAAACATGGAGTGTCCATGTGCCTCGCCGAATAAAAGAGCTGGGCCCGAAAATAAAGGCTACAGTTGAAGAGCTAACAACTGAGCTTCATCGTTCTCCTAGAGTGGACGAAATTGCCGATGTGCTCGGTGTATCAGAAGAAGAAGTGCTGGAAGCAATGGAAATGGGCAAAAGCTACCAGGCGCTTTCTGTTGACCACTCAATCGAAGCTGACTCTGATGGCGGAACAGTAACATTGCTGGATATCGTCGGGAATGAGGACGAGGGCTTCGAAAAGGTAAACCAAATGCTTGTACTTGAAAAAGTCCTGCATGTCTTATCAGAGAGAGAAAAATTGATTATCCAATACACATATCTTGAGAATATGAGCCAGAAAGAAGCCGGGGATAAGCTGGGAATTTCCCAAATGCATGTCTCAAGACTTCAAAGGCGTGCGATCAAGAAACTCCAAGAAGCTATTCATGCTGAAACAAATAACTCGGAGTGCCTTTCATGACCAAATTGGTTAGGGACAACATCGAAGTGATCGCTCACCAGACGGCTAAAGAAGGAAAATCATTCTGCGGGGATGGCTATTATTTTACCGCAACAGATGAATACTTTGTATGTGTACTAGCAGACGGCCTTGGAAGCGGAGAATTTGCGTATGAAGCATCTTCTGCCGTTATAGGAGTTGTAGAAGAGCACCATGAAAAAGACGTAGATGCAATCATGAAGCTTTGCAATGAGGTGCTTATGCAAAAGCGAGGGGCTGCAGTTGCTCTGTTTAAGGTTCATTTTGCCACAAGGGAGTTTGTTTATAGCTGCGTAGGAAATATTCGATTTTTCCTTTACTCCTCAACTGGCAAACTAACCTATCCTCTCCCTGTGACGGGGTATCTTTCAGGGAGGCCGCAGGTGTTTCACACTCAACGGTTTACGTATGAAGCTGATTCGAAATTCTTAATATACTCAGATGGCTTAAATATTCAAGGGGTTAAATCTTTGCTAAAAGCATTTCTCCCTATTGATCTTATCTCGGAGGATATAAAAAAGCAGTATCCATCAACAGCCGATGATGCTACTTTTATACTTGGAAGCTTACTCTAAAACAGGGTAAGCTTTTTGTTTTAGGCTCTGTTAACTTGCCTGTTAAACAAGAAACTCAGCTAAATGCGGACAGTCCGTAAAGCGCTAAGACCTATGGGCTCCCTTTGACTAGCCGCGGGAGTCTAGTGCCTTCCAATCAGTGGGTGCCATTATCAACAATGAGCTTTAGCAGAATCTGGCTTAAAAAGGACTGGTCCGTCGTGGCAAGTGTGAAACTTTAAAAAGGTTTTGTTAAAATAAAAGATGAAACTCTATGATGGAGGAATGAACTTGGAGAAAACATTGGATAAACAAGATCAAGTGCTAAATATGATTGCTGGAGAGCTATCAATAGCAGTTAAACAAGTGAAGAATACAATAAGCTTATTGGAAGAAGGAAATACCGTTCCATTTATTGCCCGGTATAGAAAAGAACAGACTGGCGCATTGGATGAGGTTCAAATCCGGGGTATTATGGAGCGCTGGCAATACATACAAAACCTTAATCACAGGAAAGAAGAAGTAGTCCGTCTAATTGAAGAGCAGGACAAATTGACAGATGAATTAAAAGCTAAAATTGAAAAAGCCGTTAAATTGCAGGAGGTTGAGGATTTATACCGCCCTTTCAAGCAGAAACGCCGTACGAAAGCGACTGTGGCAAAAGAAAAGGGGCTTGAGCCTTTGGCTGAATGGCTGCTTACCTTTTCGCTTAATGAAAAGCCTGAAATAAAAGCGAAGGAATTTTTGTCAGAAGAAAAGGAAGTAAACACTGTCGAGGAAGCAATCTTAGGTGCAAAAGACATTGTCGCAGAATGGGTATCGGACGAAGCAGACAGCAGGAAATGGATCCGTACAGAAACTGCCAGAAAAGGAACAATCGAATCGTCTATAAAAAATAAAGAAAATGACGAAAAGGGCGTTTATGAAATGTATTATGAATATGAGGAGCCCATTAATAAAATTGTTCCTCACCGAACGCTGGCATTAAACAGAGGAGAAAAGGAAGATGTATTAAAAATAAATATAAAGCCAAATACAGACTTTATCCTGAACTACTTATTTAAAAAATGGGTGCAGGACGGCCGTTCTCTCGCTGCCCCAATAGTAAAAGAAGCGATTGAGGACGGGTATAAGCGGTTAATACAGCCTTCCATTGAACGTGAAATACGCAATGAGTTAACAGAAAAGGCTGAAGAGCAGGCGATCATGATTTTCTCGGAAAACCTCAGAAAACTTTTGCTGCAGCCTCCGTTAAAAGGCAAGGTTGTACTAGGTGTAGACCCTGCTTATAGAACAGGCTGTAAGCTTGCTGTTGTTGATGATACAGGGAAAGTCCTAAATATCGATGTCATTTATCCTCATCCTCCTGTTTCTAAAACAAAACAGGCTAGAGAAAAAGTTATTCATATACTCAATAACTATAAGGTAGAAATGGTTGCGATCGGCAATGGAACTGCATCGAGAGAAACAGAACAATTTATAGCAGACATTTTAAAAGAAATGAAGGATGAGATTTTCTATTTAATCGTTAATGAAGCAGGAGCTAGCGTCTATTCTGCATCTGATTTGGCAAGAGAGGAATTCCCTAATCTGCAGGTAGAAGAAAGGAGTGCTATATCCATTGCACGCCGCCTTCAAGATCCGCTTGCAGAGCTTGTGAAAATTGATCCGAAATCTGTTGGAGTGGGGCAATATCAGCATGATGTATCTCAAAAGAGGCTGTCCGGGTCGCTGGACTTTGTAGTAGAGACTGCAGTAAACCAGGTAGGCGTCAATGTCAATACAGCATCATCATCACTTCTCCAGCATGTTGCGGGACTCTCTAAAACAGTTGCCAATAATATAGTCAAGAAGCGTGAAGAGGATGGAAAGTTTGCAGACCGCAAGCAGCTGAAAAAAATTCCGCGCCTTGGAGCGAAAACCTATGAGCAGGCGATCGGATTCTTAAGAGTTGTGGATGGAAAAGAGCCGTTGGACAGGACAGGCATTCACCCTGAAACGTATGCAGAAGTAAATAAACTGCTGACCAATCTTGGCTTTAAGTCCAATGATCTTGGAACCCTTTCATTAAGAGATGCCCTAGCAGGATTGAACATTAGCCAAACAGCACAAGAGCTTGAAATTGGCGAACTGACGTTAAAAGATATAATTGATGCGTTAATGAGACCCGAAAGAGACCCTCGTGATGAATTGCCGAAGCCTCTATTAAAGAAGGAAGTATTAAAGCTCGAAGATTTACAGGAGGGCATGGAACTTCAGGGGACAGTGCGAAACGTAGTTGACTTTGGGGCTTTTGTAGATATTGGGGTCAAACAGGATGGCCTTGTTCATATCTCCAAACTTAGCCGTCAATTTGTAAAGCATCCTTTGGATGTTGTATCTGTAGGTGATGTAGTCACAGTCTGGGTTGACTCTGTAGATAAACAGAAAGGAAGAGTCGCTTTAACTATGCTGGACCCGACAAGTTAAAAAGAAAAACACTGGCTCATTTTGTCTAGCTTCAGCGCCTAGCTCCTCGAGTCATAAGCCACATCACTCAGAAATCAGGAGTTCCTGCGTGATTGCCTTATGCTTGTCGCAAGGCGCTCAGCTTTTCTATGAGCAGTGTTTTTTTCTATAAAAAAACCAGCATTGATTTAATAATTTAATCTGATAACGGTCCTTCTCGTAAAACGCACGCTGGATTTGGTTCTGAAACCAAACAGGCATATGATTACCTCCCGTATGTTATTTAATCCTTAAGGTGTATGTGGATATGGTATGGCTTCCTTATCGTAAGGAAAGAAGTGGCTCCTAAAAATAAGTAGAGCTCCTTCTCTGTAAAAGGTATATATAATGTATGCTATAATAGGTTGTCATGTTCACTATAAAAGGGGAAAACATTGCGATGAAAGACAAAGATCTTCAAATACTTGTTGAAAAGATATCTTTAGAAAGCTTTGGCAAACTATTTCGCCACCAAGCATACTTTAATGCCAGGCTTAGATCGACGGGCGGAAGGTATTTGTTAAACTCTCATCATATAGAAATAAATAAAAAATATTATGAGCAGCTTGGAATGGAAGAACTTGTTGGCATAATTAAGCATGAGCTATGCCATTATCATTTGCACTTAGAGGGCAGAGGATATAAACACCGTGATCAGGATTTCAGGCAGTTAATGAAGAAAGTGGGTGCGCCACGATTTTGCTCAGCTTTGCCCGATCGCCAAAAAAGAAGAACACCCAAGAAAATACTTATTTATATTTGCGAAGAGTGCAATCAAACTTATCATAGAAGAAGAGCTATTGATACCAAGAGATATGTTTGCGGAAAATGCAGAGGGAAATTATTGTTCGAAAAAGAATTGACAATGGACTAAAAAGGATTTATATTTAGTAATTGTCGCAGGACAAAAACAGGACGAGAGGTTAATAAATTCTTTCAAAAACAAGCTTGACTTTTGAAGTCCACGTCCTTATAATGTAAAGAGTCGATAAGATGATTACCACGATATCGACTATGATTCATTACTATTCCGCAGTAGCTCAGTGGTAGAGCATTCGGCTGTTAACCGAACGGTCGCAGGTTCGAATCCTGCCTGCGGAGCCATATTTGGGGAAGTACTCAAGTGGCTGAAGAGGCGCCCCTGCTAAGGGTGTAGGTCGCGTAAGCGGCGCGAGGGTTCAAATCCCTCCTTCTCCGCCAGAATATTCTCACAATGGCCCGTTGGTCAAGCGGTTAAGACACCGCCCTTTCACGGCGGTAACACGGGTTCGAATCCCGTACGGGTCACTTTCTTTTAAAAAAACAATAAGCAGGTCCCGTGGTGTAGCGGTTAACATGCCTGCCTGTCACGCAGGAGATCGCGGGTTCGATTCCCGTCGGGACCGCCATTTGTTGGGCTATAGCCAAGCGGTAAGGCACCGGACTTTGACTCCGTCACTCGCAGGTTCGAATCCTGCTAGCCCAGCCATTTTTTTGTTTGTGAGCCATTAGCTCAGTCGGTAGAGCATCTGACTTTTAATCAGAGGGTCGAAGGTTCGAGTCCTTCATGGCTCACCATTTTAATTTAATATTGCGGGTGTGGCGGAATTGGCAGACGCACCAGACTTAGGATCTGGCGCCGCAAGGCGTGGGGGTTCGACTCCCTTCACCCGCACCATTAATTACTATTGAATTATTTATTTCACCCTGGTATGATAGTTATTGTCGCTTCATTAAGCGGTCGTGGCGGAATGGCAGACGCGCTAGGTTGAGGGCCTAGTGGGGGCAACCCCGTGGAGGTTCAAGTCCTCTCGGCCGCACCAAAAAAAGTTGTTGACAAGCGGTTTTTAAGCCATTATAATACAAGAGTTGCTTTTATAAATGCGCCCGTAGCTCAATTGGATAGAGCGTTTGACTACGGATCAAAAGGTTAGGGGTTCGACTCCTCTCGGGCGCGCCAATACGGGGAGTAGCTCAGCTTGGTAGAGCACTTGGTTTGGGACCAAGGGGTCGCAGGTTCGAATCCTGTCTTCCCGACCATTCGGGAAAAATAATTATATATGCGGGTGTAGTTTAGTGGTAAAACCTCAGCCTTCCAAGCTGATGATGAGGGTTCGATTCCCTTCACCCGCTCCAAAATTTTATTGATCTTTGAAAACTGAACGAACAAAAACGTCAACGTTAATTCTTTAGTCTTTTTTAAAAAGACAACTTATGAGCTTAATCAACTCTTATATGGAGAGTTTGATCCTGGCTCAGGACGAACGCTGGCGGCGTGCCTAATACATGCAAGTCGAGCGGACGGATGGGAGCTTGCTCCCTGAAGTCAGCGGCGGACGGGTGAGTAACACGTGGGCAACCTGCCTGTAAGACTGGGATAACTTCGGGAAACCGGAGCTAATACCGGATAATTCTTTCCCTCACATGAGGGAAAGCTGAAAGATGGTTTCGGCTATCACTTAC
>NZ_JAGGQS010000095.1:0-5252 GCF_018613175.1 Bacillus sp. ISL-47
AAATCACTTAAAAAATAACTAATAGCTGCTTTCGGCGTAACTTCCATTATGGATGATTCCATATCCAGGCAAGGCAGTCAAAGTGAAAAGCCTTTGACTGCCTTGCCTGGATATGAAGACAAAAATCCATGGAAGTCACGCTCGAAAAATGAAAAGGGAATGAACCCCTAAAGTTTTGGTTGAAAACTGTTGTATTAAATTTTACACAATAATCAGGACTTGACTTTTGAAAACGCAATATATCGTCAACTTTACAAATTTTATCATCAGCTTCGGCTATATATCATCAACTTCGTCCATATATAGTCAACTAGGCAGAATATATCATCAACCAGGCAAAATTGCTAATGCGGATGAGCAGCCAGCATTCGGCACTTAAAATGATAAAGGAAAAATACGTCCATTTATTGAAATAAAAGAAAGGAGAGAGCGATAAAGAAGGTGGCCAAATGAATATATTAATTGATTTCTTGCAGGCGGAAGATTGGGAAGATGCTCGGGCAATCTATCTGGTAGGTATAGCTACCGGGCATGCAACTTTTCAAAAGGGTGCTCCTTCCTGGGGAGAGTGGGATGCGGGACATTCACGGGATTGCCGGTTGGCTGCCCGTTCAGAAGGAAAAGTGTTAGGCTGGGCAGCTTTAAGTCCAGTTTCAAGCCGGTGTGTTTATGAAGGGGTTGCAGAAGTAAGTGTATATGTAAAACAAGACAGCAAGGGAAAAGGAATTGGCGGTTTGCTTTTAAAATCCCTAATTAGTGAAAGTGAACGAAACGGATATTGGACATTACAAGCTGGAATTTTTCCCGAAAATGCTGCCAGTCTTCAATTACATAAGAAATGTGGTTTTCGCGAAGTCGGAAGGCGGGAGCGCATAGGCAAAATGGATGGTGTCTGGCGGGACACAATCCTGCTGGAAAGAAGAAGTAATGTAGTTGGAATTTAATAATAGGATGATAGTGAACTGGAAAAGGGAAGCTATCCATCGAAGAACTAGTAAATAGAATGGTTATGCCGAACAGTTTTTTAATAGGGTAAGGAAAACATCCTATATAAATAAAATCTTTGAATTAACTAAATATCATTTCCAATGCTTTACGGATTTGAGCAAAGGTAAGTGATCCTTAAAAAAAGGTACTTAATTTGTATAAGATGAGAACGTGTTTGTTGTGAGGGGAGGGATTTCATGGAAATAGAAGAAAAGAGGGAGCAGTTTAAGAAAAAGTTACGATGGGGAATGGGTTTCTTGACAGTCTTACTTGTTATGCTCCTTTTTGACAAGCAAAAGGTATATAAGGAAGAAAAGCCTCCCATGCCAATAGTATCGGTGGGGGAACAAGAAATACAGCCAGTTTTGGGAACATATAAATGGCATGGTGAAAAAGTGGAAAAGGAATTAACGGACCTAACAGGGTCGCTTGACTATAAGAATTTGGAGTATCGCGATAAATTAACAATTGATTTCCCAGATGATGAGCAGCCCATTTTTGTGGCTAAAGGAAACTATCATAATAACAAACTATATGTAAATCCTTATTCTAGTCATTTTGGCGAAGATGATTATTATTTAAGTAATTATTCAAGTATAGAAACTCCTTCACTTCACGCTTATTGGGAAGGTGGTAAAAGAGCTGAATATATTATTCCTTTAAATATTCGGCAGGTTAATCCTGAAAAAGAATATCTGGCTCACAGTAGAGGGTATCATTCACTGCTTCTTATAGGAGATGCAGAATCGGATGGGCAGTCAATAATAGATGAGCTTCACGAAGAATACCCAGCCTACTTGTTAGAAACGCATGGGTACATAGATACTGAAACAGCTAATAAGCATCATTCAGAATTGAACGTTGAAAAAGATCCAAGTTATATTTTATTTGATCAGGAAAAGGAAATATTCCGGACAAATACTTTGGAAGAATTGAAGAATTATATAAAAGAAAATTCTTATGTTCGCAAAAGGACTGTTGAAGGAATTGTTACTCGTATAGATCGCGAGTTTAGGTTCATAATGGTGGACGATCAGCCCTTATCAGCAGAAGATGTTACTTCTCTTCGGACAGGCCAAAAAATCAGTCTGGATGTGACTGATTTAAATAAAGAAATTCCCTTCTATCATAAAATAGAGAATATAAAAGTATTAAAAGAACCTGACCGCACTTTCCTGGACAAGAAATGGCTATCAAAGGAAAGAGATAAATTCTCGATCCTGGCAATCGGTGATTCATCTTTTACCAAGCCTTTCAAATCTCCGCATAAAGCTGACTTTAAATTAGCAGATAATATTACCATCCAAAAGTCACTTAAATTAGACGATGGCAAGGCGGAACCAGCCATCTATGTGTTTAACGATAAAGAATTACTATTCCAAACACGAGATTATGAAAACGTGCTGCAGTTTTTATTTGAAATGGAGCAATTATTACCTATGAAAAATGAAATGAAAGCCAATGATTATTAACAGTTATACTGATAACTATAACTGCATCTTACTGTAATGTTCATTAAACACTTTAAAAAGCCTTTCGTCTCCGCCCCGGTCGGGATGGAGGGCTTTTAACAGTTTCTTAAATTCTTTTTTGATTAATTGCTCATCGGTTTCAGTGTTTAAGCCCAAAAGCACGGCAGGGTGAAAGTCTGAGCCGGAAATGGCATGTTGTTTATGTATCATTTTCTTTAAGGAGCGCACCTTAGATTCCTCGATATTTATGCGGGTCTGCAGGATTTCGATTTGGCCTTTAAGGTTTTTAACTTCCTGAAGGATGCATTCCAATTGCCGCTGATGCTCTTCGGCTTGTTTTTGGATAATGAAATCTGTAAGATCTTTTATTTTAATTTTGTAGGCTGTTTTCCTTCTCTGATTGCGTTCCGCCTTGATTTTTCCTTCCTCAATCAAGCGTACGACATCCTGGTCACTGGCAAAAATGCCAGCACCCTTTAATTGTTCTGCAGCTTCCATTACATTCAGCATCTATTTTCACTCTCTTTATGAATAATCTCAGGTTACAAGGGTATTGCAGTCAGAATTATCATACCACTGATTTATTTCAGAAAAAGAACAGATAGATGACAGAATATTAAAGTCTTTTTACTGCGTAACAACTTTGTTTCAAGATCTTACAGTTATTGGATACATGAGTAGTTCTTTAAGAAACAGGTATTAAAGACATAAGGGAAAACATTTAATTGGAGGGGTTTGAGATGAAAAAACCAACAATGGTTCACTGGTTTCTGCTGGCGGCGCTGCAATGGCGGCCTCAGCTTATAGGAAGAAAGGAATCATAATGGTGAAGTGCTAGAGGATTCAAATAGGAGGAAAAGTGAAAAATGGACTAAATAGAAAGTGTGGGTGCAGATAAAGTTCCTGAAGAAAAGGCTTACCCAATATGATTCTGCTTAAGATCAGAATGGGTAGCACACGGCTTATTTGGAAGAAACAAAGAGACAAAAGTGTAAGGAAGGTCCCTAGATCAGGCTGCCAATTTGGCGGCTTTTTGTTTGCAAAAAAGGATAATAATCATCATTCCACAGTACCATCTGCCAATAACACTATGGAATGATGATCATTTTCCTTAAAATATCCATTGGCAAGGAAAAGGGAGTTGCTTTTATTTAATCGGGCGTTCCAGCGTTAAGATTTCATCTTCCATTGATGCATATTGCTGCTCAACTACATGTTTTACATCAGCAATAGCAGCATTGTAGAAATGCGGTGCGAGTGATTCCTTAGCAAAGTCCAAGACTCTTTCCGCACTAAATTCCGATATTTCCTCCCCTCTTTCTTGAGAAAAAAAGGTTTGAATATCCGAAATCATTTTTTGCTGCTGTTCTTTTGTAAGTTTTATAAACAAAAAAATCCATCCTCTCAAACTGTGATACATGTTACTATACATCCGAAATCCCAAAAAATATAGGCTGGTTTTCCATGAATTTATATGTACAATCAGGGTTCAGCAATAAGACCAGAATGTGCTTGACTATAAGCAGAGGTTTTATGGAAAAACATTAAAAAACAGTACAACTTAACTAAACCAATTGAACGTATTAACGGCGGGAATCTGCCGTTTTTTTATTCCCTTACATTAGGATCAGGTCATATGCAAAAGAATAACTGTCAGTTTATGGGCAAATAATAACAAAAAAATGTGGGGATGATGTGTTTTGGGTTTTGTTCTTTTGGTTTTTCTGGCTTGGCTTTTAATTCTACTGTATACAGTGATGAATAAGAAGCTAACGTTTATGGAAAATACCTTCGTTTATCTGGTGACGCTGGTCATAAATATTAATTATACATGGATTGTATATGAAGAGCTGAATATGGCTAAGATCTCTGAACAGGCATTGAATAATAGCGCATTTTTACTTCATCGGAGCATAACCCTTCCTTTGGTGGTCGTTATTACTCTGAATCTTTATCGGACAGCCAATGGCTTTGGTTCTAAATTCGTAAAAACCTTTCTGTCTGTATTATTTCTTGTGATTTCCATATACATAGCCCGCTATTTTGAAGTGGTGGAATATAAGAAGTGGAAGATGATTTATGAGGTTATTTATTTATTTTTACTTCATTTTGTTGCTTATTACTCCCTGAAATACTTTGAAAGCCTCCAAACAAAAGAGGTGAAGGCATCATGAAATTATGGGAGAGTTTTGACAAAAACGAAATTATTCTACTCGTGATGGTTGTGGCAGCCTATTTGGTGTATTTTCTGTTAATCAGAAAGCCGGACCGGCTCGCTCCTCAAATAAGAGTACTAAGTTTACTTTGGGGTCTGTCTATTGGGGTGCTATATGATTTTACAATAGGCGGGGGACAGACAGATTTCTATAAGGTAAATGATTTAAACAATTATGAAGTTACAGATGTGATGTACTATGTTTTATTTGCTCCTTTTGGCTATTTCTTTTTCTACCTGTATGAACGGTTTAAGATTAATAAAAAAACATTTATTATTTACGTACTGATTTGGGCTTTATTTGGTGTAGCAATTCAGTGGGTCTTAACGAAGGCAGGAATAATAACTCTGCAAGGAGGTTACAGGCTAGCACACTCATTCCCGATCTTTTTGTTCACCCAAACGATAACGGGAATTTATATTCAGCTTTTAAAAGCAAAAGAGCAGCTTCAGGCGGTGGAATAACATCAGAGGGCGGTCGAGGGTGTTTCGGCCGCTATTTTATATTAAGCATGGCGCTAATAACTGGGATACCATTTTGAAGCAGGTGAAATAAATAAATCGAGTAGGAGGGGGTG